>JAPKFY010000037.1 GCA_026646335.1 Aequorivita sp.
CGCGGCCAGGACAGCGCGGGCATCCTCGTCTTCGAGCAGTGCTCGAGCAACTGGTTCGTGAGGAACTCGGCGACGCACTCGGGCGACGGCTTCTTCCTCTACGCCGGCCACGAGACGACGCAGAGGACGGGCGAGGGCGGCTGCAACGACAACCTGCTCGATGGAAACGACTTCAGCCACGCGGTCGCGAACGCGATCGAGGCGACCTTCTCGGGCGGCAACCGGTTCGTCCGGAACCGGTGCGACGACTCCAACTATAAGAATTCTTTTGAAATCCTGGAATATCTTTCAGTTAAATACAAGCTTCACATAATAACTAATGGTTTTGAGGAAGTGCAACATCTAAAATTAAATAACAGTGGTATAAAAAAATATTTCAACACAATAACCACTTCTGAAGAGGTAGGGTTGAAGAAGCCCCATCCAGCCGTTTTTCAGACAGCTTTGTCAAAAGCATCGGCAATACCTCATAAAAGCATAATGATTGGCGATAGTTTTGAAGCGGATATTGTTGGGGCAGAAAATGCAGGAATGCACACTTTGTTCTTTAATTACAGAAACGAAGAAGTGGCACCGCCCTATTTCGCCATAAAAGAACTTTCTGAGATTAAAAATTATCTGTAGTAATAATCTAAAAAAAACTCCGTTAACTACAGGTAAACTATCCCCACTTATGAATAAAACCTTCACCCTGCCCATTTTTATGGCGTGTGTTTGTCTGTTTTTTACGGCCTGCATAAAGGACACCGATTTTGACCAAGCCGAGAATATCGCCCTAACGCCAGTTGTTGAACTGGATTTAATATACTTCAATCTAGAGGCAAATCGGTTTTTTGACACCATTAATTCCACTCCAATCCTTACTGTTCGAGATACTACTGAAATTAGATTTTTGGATGATAGTACGCTACAGGAAAGCTTGAAACGTGCCGAGTTCTATTTTAAGTTCACCAACAGTATTCCTCGTAGTTTTCAAGTAGATTTTCAGTTTTTAAGTGAGTTGAATGACACAACCTATGTTGCTGGAACCCCTGTAGCAGAAGGAACACTAGCAACTCCTGTAATTACTGAGTTTACGGAAAATGTTGAAGGGGAAGATATCTTGCTCCTAACACAAGCCCATAAAGTTGTAGTATCGGTAACCATTCCTTCTTCCAATGAAAACTTGGAGGGCACATTAAATCTAAAATCCAAAACCACCTACTTTTTGGAATACTAATACAATGCGAAATTTCTTAACTATCATATTATCCCTTGTGGGAGTATTTGCCATTTCCCAAAATAAGCAGATACTCTATGGCTTTGATGATGTTCCCCAATCCTTGATGCTGAATCCCGGAAGCAAAGTGCTTCAGAAAAAGCACTATGGCATTCCTTTTTTGTCACAAATTCACTTTAATGGCGGTTCTTCCGGCGTATCGGCTTACGATATTTTTAAGGATGGGAACGACAACATCAATGATCGGATCACCAAAAAGATTTTTGAAATGAAGAATACTGATTTCTTCACGGCAACACAACAGTTGGAGCTTATTAACTTTGGTTGGCGCGCAAATAACGAAATCTATTTTTCGGGAGGTATTTATCAAGAGTTTGATTTTATAGTCTATTTCCCTAGAGATCTGGCAATTTTGGCTTGGGAAGGAAACCGTGACTATTTAGATTATGAATTTGATTTAGGCGAAATAAGCACCACCGGCGATTTTATGACCGTCTATCATTTTGGACTGAACAAACAAATTAGTAAAAAACTGACTGTTGGCGCTCGTTTGAAGCTGTATTCCAGTATGTTTAGTTACCGAAGTGTGAAAAATTCCGGAACCTTCGTAACCCGTCTGGGCGATGAAACTTCGGAAAACATCTATGAGCACACCGTCCAAAATGCCGATGTTACTGTGGAAACCTCAGGCTATGCCTCGTTGCGGGAATTGGACGGTGCAGGGCAGGTTACAAGTGAGATTTTGGGCCGTGCCTTTTTTGGAGGTAACATTGGGGTAGGAGTGGACGTCGGTTTTAATTATGAAATAAATGACGCTTGGACCCTTTCTGCTAGCGCATTGGATGTTGGTGCCATTTTTCATTCAAAAGATGTTGAAAATTACCGTGCCCACGGAACTTACACTTTGGACGGGATAAACCTAATTTTTCCGTCACTGGGAGAGGGCGAACCTACCTATCCGTACTATGGCGATCTTGAAGATGAAATAGAGCAAGCAATACCTATAGACACAATGCATAATAATTACACACAGTTTCGACCCGCAAAATTCAATGCAGGCTTGAGTTATGGTTTTGGTAGGTTTAATGCCACTGGGGCTTGTGATTGTTTGAACGTAGGCGGAGGAAATCTTCACAAACAAAATATTGGGCTTCAGTTCTATTCCATTTTCAGGCCCAAAAGACCCCAAATGGCAGGAACTTTTTTTTACCATAGAAGGCTTACGGAATATCTTTCTGCGAAAGCAACCTACACAGTCGATTCCTATTCTTTTTCAAATATTGGGCTGGGAGTTTCAGCAGATATTGGCAAAATAAATTTTTATATTGTTACGGACAACCTCATAAATTATAGCAATTTGGCAAAGGCAAAAAGTGTATCTTTACAGTTAGGTTTTAACATAATAATTGACGAAGAATGATACGTTATTTACTGCTTTCCATTTCTTTATTGCTGGCTTCGAATGCCATTTCACAGAATACAAATTTGAGCGATTACAGCTATGTTGTAGTGCCCGAACAGTTTGATTTTCTAAGAGGTCGGGACCAATTTCAAATTAATTCCATGACCCAATTTTATTTGGAAAAATATGGTTTCAATGCTTATTTGGCAGACTCTGCGCCCAATGCGAACCGTTGCGATGGCCTTTTCGCCAATGTGGAAAAATTGAATACCATTCTCGGAACCAAACTTCAGTTAGTTTTGAAAGACTGTAACGAAAATGAGATTTATAGAAGCCAAGAAGGAAAAAGCAAGTATAAGGAATATGACAAATCTTATCAAGATGCACTTCGGAAGACATTCATCAGTTTAAAAGCATTGCAAGTAAAACAAAAAGATGTGGTTCTTTTAACCAATAATGCGAACAGTAAAATAGTTTCGAAAGAAACAAGGCCAAATCCTGAAATGGTTGAGCTTACAAAGCCCAAAGTTTCAAGAGTTTCAGGGAATTTACTGCCAGACGCCAAATTTTCTAACTATTCAAATTCTGGAAAAACATATTTACTTCGGAAAACAGCAGAAGGTTATTCCTTATACGAAGAATCTGCCAGTGCGGCAGACGGACTTCTTTTGAAGGGAAAAATAATAGTGATGGATCAAGTAGTAAAATTTATGGACACCTCAGGAAACGTTGCTGATGCTTCTTTTGATGCTTCAGGAAATCTTATCATTAAGAAAGATAGTGTTTCAATGGTTTATAAATCTGAAGACTAAAAATCGTATTTATCTTTCCAAAGCTGTTTTAGGTAGCTTTTTAGTACGTTTTCCTTAGGGTTGTTTCCGGGTCTGTAAAAAGTAGTCCCTTTAATCTCCTCGGGCAAAAATTCGTGTGGCACGAAGTTTCCTTCGTAATTGTGCGCGTATTCATATTCCTTTCCGTATCCCAATTGCTTCATAAGCTTCGTTGGTGCGTTTCTGATAGACAACGGCACTGACAGATCGCCCGTTTGCCGAACAAGCTGTTGGGCCTCGCCAATGGCTTTGTATGAAGCGTTACTTTTTGGTGAAGTTGCCAAATAAATGGCACATTGGCTCAAAATAATCCGGGCTTCTGGATAGCCTATTGTATTTACGGCCTGAAAAGTACTATTGGCAAGTAAAAGCGCATTTGGGTTTGCATTGCCAATATCTTCGGAAGAGAGAATGACCATTCTTCGCGCAATGAACTTTATATCCTCACCGCCTTCTATCATTCTAGCTAGCCAATATACAGCGGCATTTGGGTCGCTTCCGCGAATGGATTTTATGAAGGCTGAAATGATATCGTAATGTTGCTCGCCAGTTTTGTCATAAAGCACCGTATTTTTTTGTGCTTTTTGCATTACCAGTTCATTGGTAATTGTAATTTTTTCGCTTTTTTCTGAAAGGACCACCAATTCGAAAATGTTTAGAAGCTTGCGTGCGTCACCGCCGGAAAGCCTGATAATTGCTTCGGTTTCTTTTAGGGTTACCTTTTTCTTTGCTAAGATCTCGTCTTCTTTTAAAGCTCTTTTTAAAAGTGCTTCCAGATCCTCGCGACTGAAAGACTCCAAAACATAGACCTGACAGCGGGACAACAAAGCGGGAATTACTTCAAAACTTGGATTTTCTGTTGTAGCTCCAATCAACGTAATCCAGCCTTTTTCAACAGCGCCCAAAAGAGAATCTTGTTGCGATTTGCTGAAACGGTGAATTTCATCAATAAACAGAATTGGATTTTTGGTTGAAAACAGCGTGTCGCTTTTTTTTGCTTTTTCAATTACTTCCCTAACAGCGGCAACACCGCTATCTACTGCGCTTAAAATATAAAATGGTCTGCCACTTTCATTTGCTATAATATTTGCAAGCGTAGTTTTTCCGGTTCCCGGCGGTCCCCAAAAAATCATGGAGGGAATCATTCCCGTACTTAATTGGGAAGTGAGTGAACCTTTGGGACCAACCAAATGTTGCTGGCTTAAATAACCTTCGAGGGTAGCTGGACGGATCCGTTCGGCGAGAGGTGCATTCATAGTTTGCGAAATTACAATTTTAATAAATCGGTTTCACTGACAATTTATCATAAATTTGATTTGAGGATTGCTTTTTGTAATTAATTAGTTATGGTGGATTCAAACCAATTAAAATTTACTCCCGAAGTATTTGGCTATCCTTTGCTATTTGTGATGGTGCTTTGGATTGTGTTTTGGATTGAATCGCGTTTTGGGTTGAATTTCAATTCTTACGGAATTTACCCAAGAGAATTGAAAGGTTTGCGTGGAATTCTTTTTAGCCCATTCATTCACGGGAGTTTAAAACATCTTTTTAACAATTCAATTCCATTATTTGTACTTTCCTCTGCTTTGTTCTATTTCTACCGAAATATTCGATGGAGAGTTTTAATATTTGGGCTTTTATTGACTGGTATTGCAACGTGGTCTATTGGTAGATCATCACTGCATATAGGTGCAAGTGGCCTAGTTTATTTGCTTGCCGCATTTTTGTTTTTTAAGGGAATTTTTTCAAAACAATTTCAACTCACAGCCCTGGCTTTAGCCGTAGTATTTCTTTATGGAGGAATGCTTTGGTATGTTTTTCCCGTAAACCCTGAAATTTCTTGGGAAGGACATCTTTCTGGCTTTTTTGTGGGTTTGTTGTTTGCTTTCTACTTTAGGAGCAATCCAGTACAGAACAAAAAATATGATTGGGAGCGGGATGATTATAATCCTGACAAAGATCCTTTTCTAAAACAGTTTGACGAAAACGGAAATTTTATAGAGGTACCCAAACAATTACCCGAAGAATCCTCTACTGAAGAAACTGTTGCGCAAAAGCCTCAACGTATAAAAATAATATACAGTTATAAGAAAGATTCAGAAAAAGAATCAGATTGAGAAATATTGTTATCTGCGCTGACGCACTACTTCATAAAGAAACGCTCCACAGGCCACAGAAACATTTAATGAATTTATTTCACCTAGCAGGGGTAGGGAGGCGCGTTGATCTACTAAACTTAGAACCGATTTTGAAACGCCTTTTCCTTCTGACCCCATAATGATGGCCAGCGGTATTTTTAAATCCAACGAATAAATTTCAGAGTTTGTTTTTTCAGTTGCAGCAACTGTTGTAATTCCAGAACCTTGCAAATAGAAGATCGCGTCTTTAATATGTTCCACTTTACAGATTGGAATTTTAAAAATTGCACCAGCCGAAGTTTTCACAGTATCGCCAGAAACAGGAGCGCCGCCAGTTTTTTGAATGATTACAGCATTAACACCAGTACACTCGGCAGTACGAAGAATGGCGCCAAAATTTCGGACATCAGTAATTTGATCTAGAATAAGGAATAATGGAGCTTTATCACTTTCGAGAGCTTTTTCAACAACATCCTCCAAACTATGGAACGACACTGGAGAGGTTACTGCCACAATACCTTGATGGTTTCCCCGTGTAAGCCTATTGAGTTTTTCAAAAGGGACTATGCTTACGGGGACGTTTGCTTTTTCAAGATCTTTTATAAGACTTTCGATCTTATCACTATCTATTCCTTTTTGAACAAAAACTTTGTCAAAAACAACTTGTGATGCCAAAGCTTCCTTGACAGGGTAAATTCCGAAAATGGTGTTTGTTATGTCGCTCATAGGTTTTTAGACATTAAGCTTAAAGCAGCTTTTAATTTCGTTCAAAGGTAAATAGATTTAACTTGGGTTTTGTTATAAAAAGCATAGTTAAAAAAAACATCCCTTAAAAAATTAAGGGATGTTTTAAAAAAGAATTAAATAATACGTTTAGAAAACTTATTATTGTCTAAGTCTGATTGTAAATCTACCTCCAGATACAATATTTCCTCCTCCTTCAATGGCAACAGAGAAAAACTCCCCATTTTCATCTTCTATGGAGTTGTCTATACCTGTAACAGTAAACGAACCTTTCTGCGTATTTGCAGGAATGATTATTGTTGCATCAAAGCTATAGTTTTCTGGATTTGTAGCAGTTGCTGGAGGAACTGCTTCCGGCAAGATAGTTGGAATAACAATAACTTTGAATTCTCTATCTACATCAGCCATATCTGAAACAAATAATACATCGGTAAAGGTTCTGGTTCTTTCGCCACCTTCAGGAATATTGTTGATATTGTCAGAATCTTTGCTGAATCCTACCACTGTTTTACGATCTGCGTTATAGTCATCGTAGGTTTCACAAGAAACCACAAAGAGGGCTAAAGCGACGAATGTAATTATTATATTGATTTTTTTCATTACGATAATTTTTTAAGATTATTAATATCCAGAATTTTGCACCAAGTTTGGATTCAAATCCATAGCTGTTTGTGGAATAGGCATTTGGAAAAACTTTGTTCCAACAGCTAAGTTTTGTGCTTCAGAAGGAACTCCTGTTCCATCGTTCAAATCACCGAATCCACCGCGTTCTAAAGAAAGGCCCCATCGTTTTATGTCAAAGAAACGTTGGGATTCAAATGCGAATTCCAATCTTCTTTCAAGACGTATAGCATCGAGAAGTGCTGTGCCAGTTTCTCCACTTGGGGGACTTGTATATCTTTTTGTTCTTAGGGCATCCAAAGCAGCAAGAGCTGGTCCTTCATTTCCAAGATTGTACTGTGCTTCTGCAATATTAAGAGTAGCTTCTGCTGCGCGTAGTATTTTTATATCAACACGCCCTGGAAATTGTCCATCCGCTCTTGCAAACAATTTTTTAATTGCATTAAATTTTAAAGCACCATTCTTACCTTGGAAAGTATAAGCATCTTTTCTGATGTCATCAGCAGCAAAGAGTTGGTAAAAAGGATAAGAAACCACATATTCAGGTACTAAGGTGTTTACACCGAATTGGCTCCAGGTTACACCAGGAGTGATGTTCAATCCTGGAGGATCTACATCAATCCAAAAAACAACACCTTCTTTAGATACATCTTCCCATATTCCTACTACTTTATTACGAGGAGCAATAGCAGTGGTAACTGCATTAGCTGCATCAATGGAGTTTTGCCATTGACCCATATACAAGTATACACGAGATAACAAAATGTTTACACCATCTTTAGTCAAACGACCTGCATCGTTAGAGACAGGGATGCCTACTAATGCATCCTTAAGGTCTTTTACTATCAGATCATACGTTTCAGCAACGGTTAATCTTGCAGGCTCTATAGAAAAATCTGCTGTGGTTACGTAAGCAATCCCAGGACTACTATTTGCATCTGCTGATTGAGTTGGAAGTTTAGCAAAGAATGTAGCTACATTCAAATGCCCCAAAGCTCTTAAAGCTTTTGCTTCAGCAACTACTTTGTCTTTATTATCTCCTGCGAAATTCTCACTTTGTTCTAATAAAGTATTGGCGCGGAAGATCATGGTATAGGCGCTTTGGTATAATCCACTCATAGGTTCAGTAGATGCAGAATATTGCCAGTTGTGCAAAGATCTTCTGCTTCCTCGACCCTTTTGGGCTATAGTTACGTTATCAGACAATACATCTGGTGCGTCAAGCATTCCACCACCATCACTACCGCCGTACAAAGAACCATTTGTTAATGTTGAATAGATACCTCTAGTAGCATTTTCAAAATCCGCAACGGTAATGTAAGATTGTGAAGTTGCAAGCGCATCGAATGGAATTTGGTCCAGTTCACTATCACAAGAGGTAAAACCTCCTATGACAAGTGTTAAAACTGCGATTTTATAAATTATTTTTTTCATCTTATCAATTTTTTTTAAAATTAGAAACTAACATCCAAACCAAATTGGAATGACTTAACGTTTGGATAACTGTAAAGAGTAGCTTCACCTGGAGCAACTGAATTAGCAAATGAAATAGTTTCTCCGGAAGAAAGTCCTACTTCTGGATCTCCCCAGAACTTGGTAAAGGTCAATAGGTTCTGTCCTTGCGCATATAGCCTTAAGGATTGAATAGGTGTTTTGTCTAAATACTTGCTTGGGAAAGTGTATGAAAACGTAATATTACGCATACGTATATAATCTCCTTTTTCCAAGAATCTATCTGAATTCACGGCCTGATCAACAGCTGCATATATTGGACTTGGCATTACATCTGTATCACCAGGTTGCTGCCAGTAGTTAAATGCAGTAACAGCTTGGTTGTCATCAACTGCCTGTCCATCAGATTCTGCATTAGATCTTACAAAGTTGTTTACCCAGTTTCCTGCTTTAAATACAAAATCAGCACGTAGACCAAAACCTTTGTAGTTTAAATTGGTAAAGAAACCTCCTTCTTTATCTGCGATGGTTGATTTTCCTTGGAATACTCGGTTTTCACCTTCAGGAAGATCCTCAGCAAAATAAGTATTGCCGTCTGCACCTAAGAATAATGATTTTCCGGTTCCGGCATCTACTCCTGCATAACGTATTAAATAGTGCTCATTAATTTTTCTTCCTTCACTATAGCGAATATTAAAAGCAGTTGCTGGCGTTACATCCTCATGATCTGGAAGCTCAATTATTTCAGTATCCAAGAAGATAATATTTCCTCCAAGAGTCCAAGTAAAATCACTTGTACGGATGATATCTCCTTGCAGGGATATTTCAACACCTTTGTTTTGGATTTCTCCTAGGTTACCTGCTACACTTCCAGTTCCCGACTCATAGGCAGTAGGAATTTGGAACAATAAGTCCGTAGTATTTCTTATGAAATAATCCGTAACACCTCTAAGGCGTTTGTTGAAAAGATTAAATTCCAAACCAACGTTTGAGGTAGTAGTAGTTTCCCATTTAAGATTTGGGTTGGCAATATTATCAGGAATAGAACTTGAACCTCCTGGATAGAAACCAAAAGTGTTAGTTGCTTGTGCATCATATCTGCCAATACCGTTTCTATTACCTACAGAACCATAAGCAGCTCTTAATTTAAGGTCATTGATGGCATCAACACCGAAGAAGTCTTCCTTGGCTATGTTCCAACCTAAACTAGCACTCCAGAAAGTACCGAATTTATAATCATCACCAAAGTTTGAAGAACCGTCACGGCGCACAGAAGCTGAAGCAAGATATTTCTCTTTATAATCGTAGTCAGCAAAAACACCATAAGATACCAAAGTCAATCGAGACCTATTGGTAAATCCAGCATTCAAATCTGCAGCACTAGTTTGTGTGCTTAACAATGGAGAAGGAAAACCTGTACTACGCACAAAAGTACGGTAGAATTCATTAAGGTTATATTCATACAGCCCCAACATATTTAAATTGTGATTGTTTAAATTCAATGTGTAGTTCAAGCGGTTACTGATGGTTAAATCCAACCTGTCTTGTTGATCATCAAATTTGTTACCAACCGGTGCATTGTTCAAAATGATATCCAAAATACCTCCTGGTTTAGAATAACTTTCTCTTCTTATCAATCCGTGGTTTACAGAAGTATTGAAGCCATAGCTCCAGTTCTTAGAGAATTTTACCAAGGCATCTACACTGGCAAGAGTAACTTGGTCAATGTCTGAAGATTTTTCTGTTTCCAAAGCTCCTCTAGTGGCAAAACCTCTGTGGGTAGGGTTGTAAACAGGATTTCCGTTTTCATCCAATTTTATGTTCCCTTCATCATCATAAAGATACTCGGTTTCATATTGATTGGTAACATATACTGATTGAAAAGGGTTCTGAGTATTGTTTCTGTCTCTTGGTTCATCACTTGTAGAACGTGAATACCCAACATTAACACCCATGGTCAACCATTTTTTAGCGTCAAAGTTAACGTTCAAACGGGTTCCCAATCTTTCAAAACCATTAAGTTTGTCAATAATACCAGTGTTTTTATCATGGCTCACGGAGAAGTAATAATCTACTTTTTCACTACCTCCAGAAATAGATAAATTGTTGTTTTGGATCACACCTTCTTTTAACATAAGGTCTGCCCAATCTGTTTCTCTAGACAACAGCTCTGCGCGCTCAGGCGATCCAGGTGCTGTTTGAACTCCTGGCAATGATCCAGCTGCAGCTACTCCTAATGCGTACATTTCAGCTTCATACTGAAACTTTTGTGACGCGTTCATCATAGTGAAGTTTGGTTCAATTCTAGAGGTTGTACCGTAACGAGAACTGTAGCGGATTACCGCATCCTTATTTCTATTACCATTTTTTGTTGTGATCACAACCACACCGTTTGCTCCACGGGAACCGTAACGTGCTGTAGTTGCAGCATCTTTTAAGATGGTAATGTTCTCAATATCTTCGTTTGGAACATTTGCAAGATCTTCCTCCCTAATAGGGGCTCCATCCACAATATATAGTGGCGAAGATGCACCTGCAACAAGAGATCCTGTTCCACGAATACGAACGAAAGCTCCTTGTCCCGGCTTACCATTTGCAGAAGTTACCTGCACACCAGCCGCCTTACCTTGCAGCATATTGTCTATACTGGTGGTCGGTGCCATTTGCGATAATTCCGAAGCGGAAATTGATACAACAGCTGATGTTTGTACCGTTTGGTTTCGTGTAGAATACCCTGTCACAACAACTTCTTCCAAAGCCGAAGCATCTGGCATTAAAGAAACGTCGATCTTATTCTGAGCTCCTACTTTTACTTCCTTGGCGACAAAACCTACATAGCTAAAGACAAGCGTCTGTCCCACATTGGCTGAGACGGTAAAATTTCCGTCAAAATCCGATTGTGTACCAGAACTTGTGCCTTTAACAATAACGTTTGCACCAGGCAATGGCAGACCTGTGTCGTCCGTCACCGTACCTGTAATAGTTTTTTGCTGTGCGAAGGTAAGCTGCACAACTAACGCTAATATAAGCGTTAAAATTCCACTAAACTTTGTTCTCATTTTTATAAATTATTTGAATTAGCCAACGGCAAAAATCATAATAAAAAGTTAATTACACAAGTATTTGCTCCCAATTTTTAACTTTTATTCAGGAATATTGGAGAGTTTAATCGGAATATTCTAAAATTTCGAGGAAATACTGATGTGTATTTTGGTATTTGAAAAGCTGAAGTCTTGGTTTTCCGTGTTCCCATTGGCAATATTGAACTTAAATAGTCCTGCCCTGGTATTGAGCCCAAGTCCAAACCCAAAACTGTAAAGATTTTGTTTAAGTGAAAGTGTTTCGTTTTCGAAATATCCTACGTCTATTATGCTGTGAGCATACATCCCTTCATTAAATTGGTATCTGTACTCCGTGTTTATTACTGAAAAAAGCGACGCATCAATGCTGTTCTCATTGAAGCCTCTAATGCTATTAATGCCTCCAAAACGGAACAATTCATTAACCAAATAAGTGTCGCTGAAAAGTACGCTCGTTATATTTTGCACGAAAATGGAATTTTTATAGTTAAGGTTAAAAATATTATTGAGCAATGTTTCAATACGTACTTGGTTATCATTACTTCCTTCTTTTTCGCGAACTCCAACCCCTCCATCAAAACTAATGAGGGTTTTTATAGGGAATAGCTTCTTGTTTTGAGGTTTAATATATGAGGCCCCGGCTATAAAAAACTTAGACTTAAAGTCTTCAACAGGTGTTCCTGCCACAGCAATGTCCAAAAGATTACTGGAGTCGTAACCTTTATAGCCAATATAAGTGGTTGATTTTGGATTTATTTGATAGGTTGTGCGCAGTTGTTGCTCGGTAGTAATAAAGGTGCTGTCGCGTTTAAAGATTTTGAGTTCGCCACTTAAGCCAAAAGGAGTTTTCAGCAAATAGGGCAGCGTTGCTTTGGCTCTGAAATTTACCTGTTCCTTGCCATCCGCTTTATAGTTTAGCAATAATTGCTCACCATAATTGAGGTTGTTGTTCAGTTCTAGATTCAAATAGCCGTTAAAGACTAGTTTCTGCGTTTCTTCATCCGTTGCAAAACCGAGTATCCCATCAAATAGATTGTTGTTTTGTTTTTCAAGATAAAAATAAACCGTGGTGGAGTCTTTTCTGAATAGTGCTTCTGGTGGTTTAATGGCCGAGACAAACCCCAAACTGTTTAGGTTCTCACTTTGCGCTACTAGTTTCTTTTGGTTGAATAGCTTTCCTTTTTTTATCCCTGCGTAATATTTCAAAAAAGAGCGGGGGAATTTTTCGTATCCTTTTATGGCGATGGAATCTACAGTCCGAATGTTTCCGTTGTCCACAATTAGTGTGGCAGATAATTTGTTGTTATCGTCTTTTTCAAATTCAGTCAAATGTAAACGGGCAAAGGCATTTCCCTTTTGGTTCCTGATTGTGGTAAGTTTTCTTAACGAAATGGGAATTGTTTCAAAAGGAAGCACAAAATACTCATCTGTGATTTCAGCGGCCACACCTTGCAGTTCTTTTTTATTGAAATCTACTCTTGAATAAAAAACCGTTAGTTCGCCGTGTTTTTTTCCAAGGAAGAAATCTGCGGTGTAGCTGCTGTCGTTTTCTTTTTGAAGCTGAAGGAGTTCACTGTCAATATAGCCCATCCGTTGTAGCTTTAAATAAACGGTATCTGCTTCTTTTTTCAAAACAGCAAAATCCTTGAAAGAAGTATTCATTCGCAGTGAGTCTTTGATTCCTTGCGAAATAGGTTTCTCTGCTTTAATTGAAAGTGTGAGTTCCTGTGCTTTCATTCCGAAGAAAATACAGGTATATATATTAAGGAATAAAAAAAGGGAAAGAGATTTTTTCAAAAAGAGCCAAATTTGCTGTGTAAAACTAACGCTTCAACTTCGTGTTTCATATTTAAATTGAAAAAATATTGAAAGTATGCTGAAAATTAATTCGGTATGGTTTGATTAGTGAAAAAAAAATTCTACATTTGCATCCCCTAAAAATAGGGGTGTTTTATTTTTAAACAGTAATAATACATATTTTATATGCCAACAATTTCACAATTAGTACGTAAAGGAAGGACCAAAATAACCAAGAAGAGTAAATCGGTTGCTTTGGATTCGTGCCCACAACGTCGTGGTGTTTGTACGCGTGTATATACTACTACACCTAAGAAACCAAACTCTGCTATGCGTAAAGTAGCAAGGGTTAGGCTAACGAACGGTAAGGAAGTAAACGCATACATCCCAGGCGAAGGTCACAATCTCCAAGAGCACTCGATAGTATTGGTTAGAGGTGGAAGGGTAAAGGATTTGCCAGGAGTTAGGTATCACATTGTTCGTGGAGCTTTAGACACCGCAGGTGTTGCAGGCCGCACACAACGTAGATCTAAGTACGGAGCAAAACGCCCAAAGAAGTAAAAATGAAAACGGGTTAATCGTTAATTGTAACTACAATTAATATTTAGCCATTAACAAAACAACAAATGAGAAAAAGACAGGCCAAAAAAAGACCCCTTTTGCCAGATCCACGGTTTAACGACCAGTTGGTTACACGTTTCGTAAACAACATGATGTGGGACGGAAAAAAGAGTGTGGCTTTCAAAGTTTTCTATGATGCTATTGACATTGTAGATGAAAAGAAACAACAAGACGACGAAAAAACTGCGTTGGAGCTATGGAAAGATGCACTTTCCAATATTATGCCTCACGTAGAGGTGCGTAGCCGTAGAGTTGGTGGGGCAACCTTCCAAATTCCTAATCAAATACGTCCAGACCGTAAAATTGCAACCGCAATGAAATGGTTGATTACCTATTCAAGAAAAAGAAACGAGAAATCCATGGCCGCAAAACTTGCGGGTGAGATTCTTGCTGCTGCCAAAGAAGAAGGCGCAGCTGTTAAGAAACGTATGGATACTCATAAAATGGCAGAAGCTAACAAAGCATTCTCACATTTCAGATTCTAAACAATGGCGCAAAGAGATTTAAAATACACAAGAAATATCGGGATTGCTGCGCATATTGATGCGGGTAAAACCACTACTACAGAGCGTATCCTTTTTTATACAGGGGTAAGCCATAAACTTGGAGAGGTTCACGATGGAGCTGCAACCATGGACTGGATGGAGCAAGAGCAGGAGCGTGGTATTACCATTACTTCAGCTGCTACTACTTGTACTTGGAAGTTCCCTATGGAGAATGGTGAGGTGACCGATGACACAAAAAATTACCACTTTAACATTATAGACACCCCTGGTCACGTAGATTTTACTGTAGAGGTAAATCGCTCATTACGTGTGTTAGATGGTTTAGTTTTCTTGTTTAGTGCAGTTGATGGTGTTGAGCCACAATCTGAAACTAACTGGAGACTTGCAGATAATTATAAGGTGCCCCGTATTGGTTTCGTAAATAAAATGGACCGTCAAGGTGCTAACTTTATGGACGTTTGCCAGCAGGTAAAAGACATGTTGGGCAGCAATGCTGTGCCAATTGTTTTGAACATTGGTGACGAGGAAAATTTTAGAGGAATTGTAGATTTAGTTAAGAACCGTGCTGTCATATTTCATGATGATTCGTTTGGTGCTACTTTTGACGTTATTGAAATTCCGGAAGACTTAAAGGCTGAAGCAAAAATGCTAAGAGGCAAACTTATTGAAGAAGTTGCCGCTTACGATGAAAATTTGCTTGAAAAATATATGGAAGATGAAAATTCCATTACCGAGGATGAAATCCACGCTGCACTTCGTGCTGCCGTAATGGATATGTCCATCATTCCAATGGTTTGTGGATCTTCCTTCAAGAATAAAGGTGTTCAATTTCTTTTGGATGCCGTATGCCGTTATTTGCCTGCTCCAACAGACAAAGAGGGTATTGTTGGGGTAAATCCTGATACTGAAAAAGAAGAAATCCGCAAGCCGGATGTTTCTGCTCCTTTTGCAGCCTTGGCATTTAAGATTGCTACCGATCCTTTTGTAGGTCGTTTGGCATTCTTCCGTGTCTATTCTGGTAGATTGGATGCAGGTTCATATATTTTGAACAACCGTTCCGGTAAAAAAGAACGAATTTCCCGTATTTATCAAATGCACTCCAACAAGCAAAACGCTATCGATTTTATCGAAGCTGGAGATATTGGAGCGGCAGTTGGGTTTAAAGACATTAAGACTGGTGACACCATGTCTGATGAAAAACACCCAATTGTTTTGGAAAGTATGGATTTCCCGGATCCAGTAATTGGTATCGCGGTGGAGCCTAAAACCAAATTAGATGTCGATAAATTAGGTATGGCTCTGTCTAAGTTGGCTGAAGAAGATCCAACATTCCAGGTGCGTACGGATGAAGCTTCTGGACAAACCATTATTTCTGGGATGGGTGAACTTCACTTAGATATTATCGTTGATCGTTTGCGTCGCGAATTCAAAGTTGAAGTAAATCAAGGCCAACCGCAGGTTGAATACAAAGAAGCTATCACAAAAGTTGCGGATCACAGAGAGGTTTACAAAAAACAATCTGGGGGTCGTGGTAAATTTGCTGATATTGTCTTTACCCTTGAGCCAGCTGAAGAAGGTAAAGTAGGCTTGGAGTTTATTAACGCCGTAAAAGGTGGTAACGTGCCAAAAGAATTTATCCCTTCTGTTGAAAAAGGTTTCAAACAAGCAATGGTCAATGGGCCGCTTGCTGGGTTTGAAGTTGACAGTATGAAAGTTACTTTAAAAGACGGATCTTTCCACGCCGTGGATTCTGATGCGCTATCTTTTGAATTGGCTGCAAAAATTGGATTTAAAGAAGTTGCCAAAAAAGCAGGCGCTGTAATTCTAGAGCCTATTATGAAAATTGAGGTGTTAACACCTGAAGAGAATATGGGTGATATAGTTGGGGATCTTAACCGTCGTCGCGGAATGATCAATAACATGAGCGATAGGGCTGGAGCAAAAGTAATAAAAGGTGAAGTGCCACTTTCTGAAATGTTTGGTTATGTAACCACATTAAGAACGCTGTCTTCAGGCCGTGCAACTTCCACTATGGAATTTTCACATTACGCTGAAACTCCTTCAAATATTTCTGAGTCAGTAATCGCAAAAGCAAAAGGAATCGCTAACGCATAATAATTTCAGCAATGAGTCAAAAAATAAGAATAAAGCTAAAATCTTACGATCACAACTTAGTGGACAAGTCTGCTGAAAAAATCGTTAAGACCGTAAAGAGTACAGGAGCTGTAGTTACAGGTCCAATTCCTTTACCAACTCACAAAAAAATCTTTACAGTATTGCGTTCTCCTCACGTGAACAAGAAAAGTAGAGAGCAATTCCAACTAAGTTCTTACAAAAGACTTTTGGATATCTACAGTTCTTCTTCAAAAACCATTGACGCTCTAATGAAATTGGAGTTGCCAAGTGGGGTAGAAGTAGAGATAAAAGTGTGATGATATTCTGAATTCAGGATTAATAAAATGTCCCGAGCTGCGAGCGAAGGAAAAACGGAAAACAAAATAACATTCAGGGTTGAATTTATTTTGACCCTGTTTTTTTTGAATAGAAATTTTAAATAAGTAATAATCAATAAATAATTAAATATGTCTGGGTTAATTGGAAGAAAGATAGGGATGACCAGCATCTTTGACGAGAACGGGAAGAACATTCCGTGTACCGTTATTGAAGCAGGACCCTGTGTTGTCACCCAAGTCAGAACCATAGAGGTTGACGGGTACAATGCTCTTCAACTTGGTTTCGATGACAAGAAGACTGTAACTAAAGCTGCCGAAGGGCACGCCAAAAAAGCAGGAACCGTTGCAAAACGCAAAGTTGTTGAATTCAAGGGATTTGAAGAAAAATACAAATTAGGCGACACAATAACTGTGGAGCATTTTATTGAAGGTGAATTCGTGGATATCGCGGGTACATCTAAAGGTAAAGGTTTCCAAGGGGTTGTAAAACGTCACGGTTTTGCTGGTGTTGGCCAAGCCACACACGGTCAGCACAACCGTTTACGTGCACCAGGTTCTATTGGAGCTGCATCATATCCTGCGAGAGTTTTCAAAGGAATGCGCATGGCTGGACAAATGGGCAACGAAAGAGTAAAAGTTGAAAATTTAAGAGTTTTGAAAGTAGTTCCTGAAAAGAACCTACTTGTGGTAAAGGGAGCAGTTCCTGGCCATAAAAACGCTTATGTAATGATCGAGAAATAATGAAGGTAGCTGTATTAGACATAAACGGAAAAGACACAGGTCGGAAGGTTGAACTTTCTGCAGATGTGTTTGGAATAGAGCCTAACAATCACGCTGTTTACCTTGATGTGAAGCAATACCTTGCCAATCAAAGACAAGGAACTCACAAAGCGAAGGAGCGTGCTGAGATCTCTGGTTCTACAAGAAAGATAAAGAAACAAAAAGGAACTGGTACTGCCCGTGCGGGTAGCATCAAGTCTGGAGTATTTAAAGGGGGTGGTAGAATGTTTGGACCGCGTCCACGTAGCTACTCTTTTAAATTGAACAAAAACCTGAAACGTTTGGCACGTAAATCTGCCCTATCGATGAAGGCGAATGATAAAGCTATTTTTGTGTTGGAAGACCTTAATTTTGACGCTCCAAAAACCAAGAGTTTTACTGCGGTTTTGAACAGTTTAGGGCTTAATGACAAAAAATCTTTATTTGTGTTGGGAGACTTAAATAATAATGTATATTTGTCCTCTCGCAATTTGAAAGGTACTGAAGTTATAACTAACTCACAGTTAAGTACTTACAAGATTATGAATGCAAATAGTTTAGTGCTGTTTGAAGGTTCTTTGGAAGGAATTGAAATAAACTTAAGTAAATAGAAACAAGATGAACATCTTAATTAAACCTATAATTACGGAAAAAGCTACCAAAGCTGCTGAAGACAAAAATGTTTTTGGCTTTGTAGTGAACCCAAAGGCGAATAAGGTAGAGATCAAGAAAGCGGTAGAAGCTGCTTACGGAGTTTCTGTTGAAAAAGTTCGCACAATGAATGTCCGCCCCGATAGGAAGACCCGTTTTACAAAAACAGGTGTCCAAACTGGTAAAACGAATGCTTATAAAAAAGCAATCGTACAGGTGGCGGAAGGTGATACAATAGATTTTTACAGTAACATCTAAGGAAACTTAGATTTAATTAGACACAAATGTCAGTAAGAAAATTAAAACCAATCACCCCAGGTCAGCGTTTTAGGGTTGTTAATGGTTTTGACGCCATTACAACCGATAAGCCGGAGAAGTCTTTACTTGCTCCGAACAAACGATCTGGTGGTAGAAACAGTCAAGGAAAAATGACCATGCGCTACATAGGTGGTGGTCATAAGAAGAAATATCGAATTATCGATTTTAAACGCGACAAAGCGGGAATTCCTGCAACTGTTGCCAGTATTCAATACGATCCAAACCGTACTGCGTTTATCGCACTTTTGAACTATCAAGATGGTGAAAAGCGATATGTAATTGCACAGAACGGACTACAAGTTGGGCAAAACATCCTTTCCGGTGAAGCATCAGTAGCTCCAGAGATAGGAAATGCAATGCCACTTTCAGCTATTCCATTAGGTACTATTATTTCCTGTATCGAGCTTCGTCCCGGTCAAGGAGCCATTATGGCGCGTAGCGCTGGTGCATTCGCGCAGTTGATGGCTCGTGATGGAAAATATGCTACCGTAAAACTTCCTTCAGGTGAAACCCGATTGATTTTGGTGAACTGTATGGCTACCATTGGTGCCGTTTCAAACAGTGACCACCAATTATTGGTTTCTGGTAAAGCTGGTAGAAGCAGATGGTTGGGTAGAAGACCACGTACAAGACCAGTAGTGATGAACCCTGTGGATCACCCAATGGGTGGTGGTGAAGGAAGGGCTTCTGGAGGTCACCCACGTTCTAGAAAAGGTATTCCTGCAAAAGGTTACAGAACCCGTTCTAAAACGAAAGCAAGTAATAAATATATCTTAGAACGAAGAAAGAAATAAGTTATGGCAAGATCGTTAAAAAAAGGACCGTTCGTTCATTACAAATTAGATAAGAAAGTTCAGCAAAACGTTGAGGATAACAAGAAGACCGTAATCAAAACTTGGTCGCGCGCTTCTATGATCACTCCAGATTTTGTTGGCCAAACCATCGCTGTGCACAACGGGCGCCAATTTGTTCCTGTGTATGTAACAGAAAACATGGTTGGGCATAAACTAGGAGAATTTTCACCTACAAGATCATTCCGTGGTCATTCAGGTGCTAAAAACAAAGGTAAAAAATAATAGGCCATGGGAGTTCGTAAAAGAGAAAGAGCAGAAGCAATCAAGGAAGCAAAGAAGACAATGTACTTTGCCAAATTGAACAATTGCCCCACTTCACCAAGAAAAATGCGTTTAATGGCAGACTTGGTACGGGGTGAGAAAATAGACAAAGCACTTAATATTTTGAAGTTTAGTTCAAAAGAATCTTCACGCAAATTGGAGAAACTACTTTTGTCTGCCATCAATAACTGGCAACAAAAGAACGAAGACGCTTCAGTAGAAGATGCAGATCTTTTTGTAAAGGAAATCCGCGTGGATGGTGGAACAATGTTGAAAAGACTACGTCCAGCACCGCAAGGCCGTGCACACAGAATTAGAAAGCGCTCCAACCACGTAACACTGGTATTGGCAGCTAACGATAACACACAAAGCAAGTAATTAAATGGGACAGAAGACAAATCCAATCGGAAATCGCCTGGGTATCATTAGAGGTTGGGAATCCAACTGGTACGGAGGCAACGACTACGGCGATAAATTGGCCGAAGACGACAAGATCAGGAAATACATCCACGCTCGTTTAAGTAAAGCTAGTGTGAGTAGAGTAATTATTGAGCGTACGCTTAAGCTTGTAACCGTTACTATAACCACTGCCCGTCCCGGTATCATTATCGGTAAAGGTGGCCAGGAAGTAGACAAGCTAAAAGAAGAGCTTAAAAAAATTACAGATAAAGAGGTACAGATCAACATTCACGAGATCAAAAGACCTGAGCTTGATGCATTTTTGGTAGCTGCAAGTATTGCACGCCAAATTGAGAGCCGTATTTCATACCGTCGCGCAATAAAAATGGCTATTGCCGCAACAATGCGTATGAATGCTGAAGGTATTAAAGTACAGATCTCAGGACGTTTGAACGGCGCTGAAATGGCACGTTCAGAATCTTACAAAGAAGGTCGTATCCCGTTATCAACTTTTAGAGCCGATATTGACTACGCTTTAGTTGAGGCACACACTACTTATGGTAGACTGGGTGTTAAAGTATGGATTATGAAAGGCGAAGTATATGGAAAGAGAGAGCTTTCCCCACTTGTTGGTTTATCAACCGGCAAAAAGAGTGGTGGCAAAGCGGCTCCAGCAGGACGCGGTGGCAACAAAGCACGTCGCAGAAAGTAATTTTTTAAATAAAAGAAAATGTTACAACCTAAAAGAACAAAGTACCGTAAACAAATGAAAGGCCGTATGAAAGGCGATGCCGGTCGTGGCAACCAGCTAGCATACGGAACCTTCGGTATAAAATCGTTGGAATCAGAGTTTCTTACAGCAAGGCAAATTGAAGCTGCGCGTATCGCTGCTACCCGTTTTATGAAGAGGGAAGGTTCTATCTGGATTATGATTTTTCCAGATAAGCCAATCACCAAAAAACCTCTTGAAGTACGTATGGGTAAAGGTAAAGGTGCTGTGGAATATTACGCTGCTGTGGTTAAACCAGGAAGAATGCTTTTCGAAGTATCTGGTGTTACCCTTGAAACAGCAAAAGAAGCATTGCGCCTTGCAGCACAAAAGCTTCCTGTTAAAACTAAATTTGTAATGTCTCGGGATTTCCAAGCATAATTTTTTTGAACGATGAAACAATCAGAAATTAAAAAAGCAACAACGGCTGAACTTAATGAAGCATTTGCTGAATCAAGAAAGGCTTATTCAGACCTTAAAATGGCACATACCATTTCACCGTTGGAAAATCCAGTTCAACTAAGATCTCAAAGAAGAGTCATAGCAAGAATAGCGACCGAACTAACTAATAGAGAAGTGCAATAATTGTACAGCTGAAAGATGGAAGAAATTAAAAGAAACTTAAGAAAAGAACGTATAGGTGTAGTAACCAGCAACAAAATGGACAAATCCATTGTAGTTGCAGAGGTGAAAAAAGTAAAACACCCTATGTACGGAAAGTTCGTGTTAAAAACGAAAAAATACGTAGCACACGACGAGACAAACAATTGCAACGAAGGCGATACTGTAAAGATCATGGAAACAAGACCTATGAGTAAAACCAAATGTTGGAGATTAGTAGAAATAATTGAAAGAGCGAAGTAATTATGTTACAACAAGAATCAAGACTCAAAGTCGCAGATAATACCGGTGCTAAAGAAGTTCTTTGCATCCGTGTATTGGGCGGAACAAAAAGAAGGTATGCTTCTATTGGTGATAAAATTGTAGTTTCTGTAAAAGAGGCCACACCAAACGGTAGCATTAAGAAAGGAGCTGTTTCTACAGCAGTAGTAGTACGTACTGTGAAGGAAATAAGAAGACCTGATGGTTCTTACATCCGTTTCGATGACAATGCCTGTGTACTTTTAAACCCACAAGGGGAAATGAGAGGAACACGTGTTTTCGGCCCGGTAGCAAGAGAACTTCGCGACAAGCAATTTATGAAAATAGTATCATTGGCACCAGAGGTGCTTTAATATGAAAACTAAGATGACAAAGCTTAAAATAAAATCAGGCGATACAGTAGTAGTTACTGCCGGGGACCACAAAGGTTCTGAAGGTAAAGTGATGAAAATATTCCTTGACAAAAACAAAGCAATCGTAGAAGGAGTTAATATGGTTTCCAAACACGAGAAACCAAGCGCAAAAAACCCACAAGGTGGAATTGCAAAAAAAGAAGCTCCTATCCATATTTCAAACCTTTCATTGGTTGATCCAAAATCTGGAAAAGCAACACGTGTAGGGTACAAAACTGAAAATGGTAAAAAAGTGCGGTTTTCAAAACAATCGAATCAAGCAATATAGTTATGGCATATTCACCAAGACTTAAAGAAGAGTACAAAAGCAGAGTGGTCAATACACTCACTGACGAATTTGGTTACAAAAACGTCATGCAGGTACCAAAATTGGAGCGTATTGTTGTTTCCCGCGGTGTGGGTGCAGCAGTAGCTGACAAGAAACTTATTGACTATTCAGTTGATGAGTTTACAAAGATAACCGGGCAAAAAGCGGTTTCAACAAACTCTAAAAAAGACGTTGCAAACTTCAAACTTCGTAAAGGCATGCCAATTGGTGTGAAAGTTACGTTGCGTGGAGAGCGTATGTATGAATTTTTAGACAGGTTGGTTACTTCGGCTTTGCCAAGGGTACGTGACTTTAACGGAAGCTGCACGCCGGGTACGGTGCGAAGTTCGGCGCGTTCGCCGGCTACGAGATGCCGATCCAGTATCCGGCGGGGCTGAAGGCCGAGCACCTGCACACCCGCGAGCGCGCCAGCCTGTTCGACGTCTCGCACATGGGGCAATTGCGCATCCGCGCCGACGACGGACGGCCGCAGACGCTGTACGCGCAGCTCGAAGCGGCGCTGCCGGTCGATTTCGACGACTGGCCGCACGCGGCGCAGCGCTATTCGCTGTTGCTCAACGAGCGCGGCGGCATCGACGACGACCTGATGCTGGCGCACCTGGTCGACGGCGCGCGCGCCGAGGTGCGCATGGTGGTCAATGCCGGCAATCGCGACGCCGACCTGGCCACGCTGCGCAGCCGCTGCCCGCAGTTGCGCATCGAGTGGGTCGATGCGGCGCTGGTCGCGCTGCAGGGGCCGGCCGCCGAGGCGGCGCTCGCCGCGCTCGACCCGGCGGCGGCGTCGCTGCGCTTCATGCAGGCAGCCACGCTGCGGCTGCTCGGCGCCGACTGCTTCGCGACCCGCTCGGGCTACACCGGCGAGGACGGTTACGAGATCTCGCTGCCGCTCGCGCAGGCCGAAGCGATCGTGCG
The DNA here is from genome assembly GCA_026646335.1 of Aequorivita sp. Taxonomy (GTDB): domain Bacteria; phylum Bacteroidota; class Bacteroidia; order Flavobacteriales; family Flavobacteriaceae; genus Aequorivita. The sequence goes on from JAPKFY010000037.1 coordinate 23,410, forward strand.
GCGCCTGCTCGCCGACCCGGCGGTGCGGCTGGCCGGACTGGGCGCGCGCGACACGCTGCGGCTCGAGGCGGGCCTGCCGCTGCACGGCAGCGACATCGACGCCACGACCACGCCGGTGGAGTCGGGCCTGTCCTTCGCAATCCCGAAGTCGCGCCGCAGCGGCGGCGCGAAAGCCGGCGGCTTTCCGGGCGCGGCGACGATCCTCGGGCAACTCGCCGCGGGCACGCCGCGCAGGCTCGCCGGCCTGGTCTCGCGCGAACCGGTGCCGATCCGCGCACATGCGGCGATCGTCACGCCCGACGAGCGCGTCGTGGGCGAAGTCACCAGCGGAACGATCTCGCCGACGCTCGGGCACCCGGTGATGCTCGCGCGCATCGAGCGCAGCGCGCTCGACGGCGCGGCGCAGACGCCGCTGCGCGCGGTGGTGCGCGATCGCCGGCCCGGCGTCACTCCTGCGCCGCTGCCGTTCGTGCCCAAGCGCTACAAGCGCTGAGCGCAGGCCCGCTGGCCATTGCACGACGGGGAGCATCGACATGATCCGGATCCGTCTCGCCGCGCTGCTGGCAGCGGCCGCGCTGTTCGCGCCGTCGCTGGCCCCGGCCGGCACCACTCTCGACGCGATCAGGCACAGGGGCGCATTGCGCTGCGGGGTCAACACCGGACTGGTCGGTTTCTCGGCACCCGACAGCCAGGGCGTCTGGCACGGCATCGACGCCGACTTCTGCCGCGCGGTGGCGGCAGTGATCCTGGGCAATGCGAACAAGGTGCAGTTCGTGCCGACCAACGCGTCGAACCGCTTCACCGTGCTGCAGTCGGGTGAGGTCGACATCCTGTCGCGCAACACCACCTGGACCGCGAGCCGCGACGCGACGCTGGGCGCGGTGTTCGTCGGCACGATCTTCTACGACGGCCAGGGCTTCATGGTGAAGAAGTCTTCCGACGTGAAGAGCGCCACGCAACTCGACGGTGCCACGGTCTGCGTGCTGCCGGGTACCACCACCGAACTGAACCTGAGCGACTACTTCCGAACGAAGAAAATGAGCTTTCGCCCGGTGGTGGTCAGCGAACTGCAGCAGATCGAGCAGGCGTTCTTCTCCGGTCGCTGCGACGTGTTCACCACCGACATCTCGGGGCTGGCCGCGACGAGGCTGAAGGCGACGAACAGGGACGACTACCTGATCCTGCCCGAGGCGATCTCGAAGGAGCCGCTGGGCCCGCTGGTGCGACGCGGCGACTGGGAGTACTTCACCATCGTCAAGTGGACGCTGTTCGGACTGATCGAAGCCGAGGAGTACGGCGTCGCCTCGACCAACGTCGACCGGCTGAAAGCGCAGAGCAGGGAGCCGCCGATCCAGCGGCTGGTCGGCACCTCGGGCGACATCGGCAAGAGCCTCGGGCTCGACAACGACTGGCTGGTGCGCGCGATCAGGGCGGTGGGCAACTACGGCGAAATGTACCAGCGCAACATCGGCCCGATCGGCATCGCTCGCGGCGTGAACGCGCAATGGCGCGACGGCGGCCTGATGTACGCGCCGCCGATCCGCTGAACGCGATCGCGTCGGCCGAGAGTCCGTCCCCGCCACCGCCGCGGCTGCGCGCTCCCCGGGACGATCGCAGGTGTTCACGAGCGAGCGTGTCCGCGCCATCGCCTATCAGGCCCTGCTGCTGGCGGCGGTCGTCGGCATCGGCTGGTTGCTGGTCGCCAACACCCTGTACAACCTCTCGACGCGCCAGATCCAGGTCGGCTTCGGTTTCCTGTCGCGCGAAGCCGGCTTCGAGATCGCCGAGAGCCCGATCGTCTTCGATCCCTCGAACAGCTACGGCCGGGCATTCCTGGTCGGGCTGCTGAACACGCTGCGGATATCGGCGCTGGGGATCGTCGGCGCGACGCTGCTCGGCACGCTGATCGGCATCGCCCGCCTGTCGTCGAACTGGCTGGTGGCGCGCCTGGCCAGCGCGTACGTGGAGTTCGTGCGCAACGTCCCGCTGCTGCTGCAGCTGTTCGTCTGGTACGGGCTGATCACCGAGTTGCTGCCGCCGGTGCGCGAGGCGATCGCCTTCGGCGACCTGGTCTTCCTGAGCCAGCGCGGGCTGCGCTACGCGTGGCCGCAGGCCGCGCCCGGCTGGAGCGCGGCCGGGTGGGCGTTCGCCGCCGCCGTCGTGCTCGCCCTGGCGTGGCGC
>JAPKFY010000038.1 GCA_026646335.1 Aequorivita sp.
GGTAGTATTTTATCGTGAAAAGCGTAGGGTCCTGCCCGCCCATTATGTTCGCGTCGTTGTCCGTCAAATTGAAAACACCCGCAGTCGTACCGTAATCGCACTGGTACAAATTTACAGGGGGGTTGGCGATGGGCTGGGGCCTAAAAGTTATTACAACAGAGTTACTATCTACCCTACAAATACCATCGACTGCTTCAACCGAATAAATACCGTCCATAGTAACCACCAATGTTGGATTTGTTGCTCCAGGAATGGCAACTGCATTTCTAAACCATTGGATATTGAATGGCGGATCGGTTACACCAGAATCCAAAATAACAGGTCTGCCAAGACAAGCGGGTCCAGGATTAAGAAGTATTCCTGCAGTACTAAGATCTACAGGATAAATAAATTCATTATTGGTTTCATCTGTTTCGTTAACAATACCAGTACCATCGCCAATATCATCAACAACAGCTCTTAAATTAAAATTATTGGGAGTGGCAATCGGAATGTTCAGCGTAATAGTTCCACTTTCAGAACCACCAATTGGTATGATGTTGTTAGTGGTAGTCTGGCCAATTAAAACGGCATTTGCATAAAAAGCAATGGGCGTATTGGCCGGAAGTTCATTAGTACTATTGACATTATAAACTGTATATTCTACATCAATATTATTGTTTTGGCAAAGCACCCCAAGATCATCTATTTCTATAGTTGCATCTGGTAATTCGGAGTTTACGCTGGTGATAATATTATTCACCATAATGAAATCTTGTTGTGATTCCAACTCAATGAGAATACTTGTATCACCTGGTTGCACGATCCCTGCCAAGTCATAATAATCCAAATCCATATTATAGCATTGCGCATTTAATGGAGGGCCTATATAAGAATTAGTCCCGTTAAAGGCGTTATTGGCAGGATTAAGTGGTGGATTGGCAATCAAGATGCCATTAATAAATAAACTTTCTCCATTTGCTATTTCCGCTTCGCCCTCCCAAGCTAAAAAGCCAATTTTTGAAAGAATATCAGAGCTTACATCAATATTGGTCAAGGTGATACTCAAGTTATTGTTATTTGCCGAAACACTCTCCAAACCATCAAAAAGACTTATTTGATTGAGCAATAGTGAAGGGTCTTCATAAATAACATATATAGCCCAGCCACCGAAATTTGTCCCACAATATCCTGGAAGCAAAGCCTGTACATCCATGTCAGAAAAGGTATAAGTACCATTTCCAGTAGCACCTACCAATGCTGTTACGTCTGCATAGGCAGAAAAATAAGGATTGCCATTGAATGTATGGCTAAAAATACGCTGTGCACTAATAGGGATTCCGTTTATGGCAACATCAAAATCGCCTGTACCTATAGAGCCCCAATATAAATGTGCAGAAACGAAAGTTTGTCCAGGGTTTAATGCTAAGTTAGCACTGCTCTGCAACAACTGACCACAATATCCATTGAAATTTGGTTGAGCATTCAACGTATTGCCAACAGCAGTAAAGTCATAATGTCCATTAAACTGTTGAAATAGCTGCACCGGTTGTGAAAAAACGAAAAGTGGAAATACGAAAAGAAGCAGAAGTATTAATTTTTTCATAATTGGGCTGTTAAGATGCCAAATATATTGAATACATTGTTTTTCTTTTTATATTTTCGCAAAAAAAACAAGGAAATGTCGCAATTTAACATAGAAGTTACTCAAACAAGCAACCAAAATATTGTTAAATTTATTGTTAATTCCTTCTTAACCCGCTCCTCAAGCTACGAATTCAAAAATATTGACGAGGCAAAAGCGAGTCCATTGGCACAGCAACTTTTTTTTCTTCCCTTCGTAAAAACCGTTTATATCTCTCAAAACTTCGTCGCCATTGAAAAATATGACATTGTGGAATGGAAAGACGTACAAGATGAAGTAGCAGAATCCATTGTGGAGTATTTGAATGCTGGAAAACCTATAATTACTGAAACAGACACTCCTAAAAAAGTTCCAATAACAATTTATGCCGAAAGCACACCGAATCCTACTGTAATGAAATTTATAGCCAATAAGAATTTGGCTACAGGAGTTTTTGAGTTCAAAAACAGTGATGAAGCAGGAAATTCGCCTATGGCAAAGGCTTTGTTCAACTTTCCTTTTGTAAAGGAAGTTTTTATCAGTTCCAACTATATTTCTGTAATGAAATATGACTGGGTTGAATGGCTGGAACTAACCATGGAAATCAGGGAGTTTATCCGAAAATTCATTGAAGAAGGAAAACCTGTTTTAAACGACGAAGTATTGGACGCCACAAATTCTGTTTCAAATATTTCTTCAACTAAAAATTCTTCCGAAAAAACTGCAAAAGGACATACAGCTCTTGAAAAGGAAATAATCTCCATCTTAGATGAATATGTGAAGCCTGCCGTGGCGAGAGATGGTGGCCATATTCTTTTCGACTCTTTCAATGAAGATACCAAAACGGTAAAAGTGATACTTCAAGGCGCCTGTAGTGGCTGCCCATCTTCAACCATTACTTTAAAAAACGGGATTGAAACAATGCTGAAGGAAATGCTCCACGGGCAGATAAACAGTGTTGTTGCGGTGAATGGGTAAAGTCCCCTAACCCCTGCCTACGAGCCACTTCTGCAGGCAGGCCCAAAGGGGGAATTAACGCTGCATTCTGAATCTTTCTTCTCCCCATTAGGGGGTCGGGGGTAGCTTTTAACTTAATTTTCAGATTATTGTTTTTGAATAATTGTATCTTGAAGTTTTATTAATTAAACCGAAAAATTATGTCAGTATTAAAAGTAATTGAAATCCTTTCAAGCTCAAAAGAAAGCTGGGAAGATGCAACCCGAAACGCAGTTAAAGAAGCTTCAAAAAGCGTTAAAAATATACGTTCTGTTTATGTAAATGAACAAAGTTGCGTTGTGGATGGCGCTAATATTACCCATTTCCGTGTGAACGTAAAAATCACTTTTGAAGTAAATTAAATTCGTCAAGGATTTTGAAAATACGCTTTTGAGCTTTCAAAAGCGTATTTTTGTTTTCCTAAAATTCAGTTATGCGTTTATTATTTGCTTTTTTGGCAACAACCATCTTTTTTGGTTGCAATTCTTCAAAAAAAGAAACTGTGAAAACACATCCCTTTACCAACGATTTAATTCACGAATCCAGCCCTTATCTGCTCCAGCACGCACACAATCCCGTGAATTGGAAACCTTATGGTGAAGCCGCACTTGAGCAGGCAAAAAAAGAGAAAAAACTAATTGTTATAAGCATTGGTTATGCTGCCTGCCATTGGTGCCACGTGATGGAGCACGAAAGTTTTGAGGATAGTACCGTAGCCGCTGTGATGAACAAGAATTTTATATCAGTAAAAGTAGATCGCGAAGAGCGTCCAGACGTGGACCAAACCTATATTAACGCTGTGCAATTGATGACAGGAAGTGCGGGCTGGCCCTTAAATGTGGTGACACTTCCCGACGGAAGGCCAGTTTGGGGCGGCACTTATTTCAGAAAAAACGATTGGATAAACGCGCTGGAACAAATTCAGGAAACCTATAATAAGGAACCTGAAAAACTGATTGCCTACGCCAATAGACTGGAAGAAGGTATTAAAAGCATGGATCTGGTACATTTGAATACTGCTGATATTGATTTTGCAAAATACCCCACTTCAGAAATAGTTAAGAATTTATCGCAGAGTTTCGATACCAAAAACGGAGGTTTCAAAGGCGCTCCAAAGTTTATGATGCCGAACAATCTTGAATTTCTTTTAAGACAAGCTGTTGAAAATAATGATACCGAACTACTGAATTACGTAACCCTTACTTTAAACAAAATGGCTTATGGTGGCCTCTACGACCAAATTGGCGGCGGTTTTTCCCGTTACAGCACCGACGAAAAATGGCATGTGCCACACTTTGAGAAAATGCTCTATGACAATGCACAACTTGTGAGCCTATACAGTAACGCATATTTGGTGACCAAAAATCCACTTTATAAAGAAGTGGTTGCTGAAACCTTGAATTTTATAGCACTTGATTTGACCAATAAGGAAGGCGGTTTTTATTCTTCGCTTGACGCAGATAGCAAAGACGAAAATGGGAAGCTGGAAGAAGGTGCTTTCTATGTTTTTACTTCGGAAGAGTTGCAACAATTGTTGAAAGCTGATTTCGAAATTTTTAAGGAATATTACAACGTGAACAGCTACGGAAAATGGGAAAACAACCATTATGTACTTATTCGGAAAAAGACGGATGCCGAAATTGAAAAGGAATTTGGCATAACCCCCGAAACACTTCAGAAGAAAAAAGAAAGCTGGAAAAACACCCTACTCGCCTATCGCAACAAAAGACCAAAACCGAGATTGGACGACAAAACCCTTACTTCATGGAACGCGATGATGCTGAAAGCTTATGTGGATGCGTACAAAACATTCGGCGAAAAAGAATATTTGGATGCCGCGCTTAAAAATGCCGTATTCATTTCAGGAAAACAACTTCAGAAAAACGGGGCGCTTTTCCACAATTACAAAAACGGCAAAAGCAGTATTAACGGATTTTTGGAGGATTACGCATTTACAATTGAAGCTTTTACAGATTTATATCAGGTTACTCTAGATGAAAAGTGGCTGAACCTTTCAAAGAAAATGGCAGATTATGCAAAGGCTAACTTTTTTGATGGAGAAAAACACATGTTCTATTTCACTTCAAAAGAGGATGCGGCTATTGTTACCCGAAATTTTGAATATCGCGACAATGTGATTCCCGCTTCAAACTCGGTGATGGCGAAGAATCTTTTTGTGCTTTCAAAATATTTTGAGGAAACCGGTTTTGATGAAATTTCGCATCAAATGCTGAAAAATGTTTCAGTGGAAATTGAACAATACCCCAGTGGATTTTCGAACTGGTTGGATTTATTGTTGAATTTTCAAAACAGCTTTTACGAAGTAGTAATCGTTGGCAAAGATGCTCCTGAAAAAATAAAGGAATTCAACAAACATTACCTGCCAAATAAAATTATGGCGGGAAGTAAGGTTGAAAAAAGCGGACCACTTTTTGAAAACAGGTACACGCCAGACGCCACACTTATTTATGTCTGCGTAAACAACGCTTGCAAACTTCCTGTGGAAGACACAAAAATTGCAATTGAATCATTAAACAAAAAAGAATAAATTTTATGGAAAAATTTCAGGACTTGGATATTTATTTAGATAAGTATGGACAAAAATTAATTGATTTTCTGCCGAGTGTAATTGGCTCCATTTTAATGCTGCTGATTGGTCTTTGGATTATAAAAATGATCAATCGCTTAGTAAAAAAGTTTTTTGACAAAACAGAATACGACCCCACGCTGGAAAATTTTCTTGCCAGCCTAATTAGATGGGGTTTAAAGATTGTGCTTTTTGTTTTGGTTGTAACGCAACTTGGTGTTGAATCCGCTTCATTGGTTGCCATCATTGGTGCTGCTGGTCTTGCCATAGGTTTGGCATTACAAGGGTCACTTTCAAACTTTGCTGGCGGGGTATTGATATTATTGTTAAAACCTTTTAAAGTTGGCGATTTCATAAGTGCGCAGGGTGTTGATGGGACCGTAAAGGAAATCTCTATTTTCAATACAAAGTTAAGTACAACGGGCAACCAACTGGTTATCATGCCCAACGGAAAACTGAGCAATGACAACATTACCAATTATACTTCAGAAGGGATTCGCCGCGAGAGTTTAACTTTTGGCATAGGTTATGGTGATGATATAAAAAAAGCAAAAGATATTTTGTTGAATTTAATTACGGAACAAGAAACGGTTTTAAAGATTGAAGGTAGAATGCCAATGGTTGCCGTTGCTGAACTAGGCGACAGTTCCGTAAATCTTATGGTGCGTTATTGGGCAAACAATGAAGACTTCTGGAACCTGCGCTGGTTGGTTTTGGAAGAAGGAAAAGCGAGCCTGGAAGCTGCTGGAATATCAATACCGTTCCCACAGCGCGATGTTCATCACTTTAATTTGGAAACATTAAAAAAATAATGCTTAATTTGTAGGAATTATTGATCAAAAAAAATGAATCACTTAAAATAATTGTAATGAAAAAAATTCTAATTCTAGGGCTCGCCTTCATTTCCGCAATATCGAGTTATTCTCAGGCCAAGAATAGCAACTTTGACGTTTATTCGCGAACAATTGACATAAATCAAAAATCATTGGCTTTTGGCCTTACAGAGGCAGAGTTCAATTCCATCAAGGATGAGGCCTATGCAAATTCAAATTTTGTTCTTGGAAAAATATTTCAGGAAGACAAATTGATAAAAGACGACGTGCCCATGCGCTACAATGCCTTTGCAGACGAAATTGAAATCAAGAAAAACACCTCCGATGAACGTTATAGTGCATTGATAAAGGACCCAAATATTTTTGTGAAAATATTCAAGGATATTTACGTTTTCGTTCCTTACGAAGGAAGCAATGAAAAAGGAGGATATTTTAATGTTCTCAGCGATGGCAAGACTTATGATCTTTACAAAAAAACAACTGCTATTTTTAGGGAACCGCAAAAAGCCAGAACCAATTATGAAAAGGATTCCCCACCTACCTTTGTAAAAACCACAACATACTATTTAGTGCAGGACGGGACTTTTTTGGAAATGCCAAGCAGCAAATCGAAAGTGCTTAAGGTGATGGACAAGAAAGGCGATGAAATTAAAAGCTATATAAAGCAAAACAACATCGATATTGACAAGGAAGCAGATATGATAAAATTAGTTTCCTATTTTGATTCACTTTTGTAGAAGAAAAATTACCCAAGCATAAATTCCTTTAAATAAAAAGGCTCAAAATAAGCGACATTTTCCGTGTCGCTTATTTTGTATTTAGCTTCCGCCAAGCAAGCCATGTCTGTGGATGAAGGAAATAAATCATTTCGAAAAACGGCATTTTCGTTTTTGCAAATCGCTTCAAATTTTACAGCGCCATCACCTAAAAAAATCGTTTTTCCTTCTTCCAAAAAATCAATAAATGAATTTTCATTTAAAATTTCGGCCTTTGTTTCGCGAATTTGCTTTTTGTCTGAATTAAAAACAGCGGAATAAACTTCCATTCTTCGGGCGTCGAGCAATGGAATTATAAAGCAATCTTCGCACTGCACTTGCTGTGCCAATACTTCCAAGGTAAATGTAGAGATTAATGGAATATCCAGCGCAAAACACAGTCCTTTTGCAGCCGAAACGCCAATGCGCAAGCCTGTATAGGAGCCTGGGCCTTTACTAACGGCAACAGCATCCAATTTCTTTTTATCAATCTTAGCTTCTTTTAAAACCTCATCGATAAAAACATGGAGTTTTTCAGCGTGTGAAAATTTTTGGTTGTTCTCTTCCCGAATTGCCTTTATTTCGCCATCAATAGCAATGGCCACCGAACAATTGGTAGTAGCCGTTTCAAGACACAAAATAATAGCCATTACTTTTCTTTTTTATCCTTTACGGGAGCGGCGACCTGAACCTTATCGCCTTGTTTCAAAAGTTTGGTCACTGTGTTGTAGGGCCCTGTTATTACAGTTTCGCCTTCTTTCAATCCAGATAGTATTTCAATATTCGAATCGTCCTGAATTCCGGTTTTAACAATGCGAAGTTTTGCTTCTTCCCCTTCCTTTACGTAAACCGCCTCAAACTTTTCGGTGTTTGTGTTTGCAACTTCACCCGTGTAAGGCTTCTTGGAATCTGTGGTATCTGTTTTTATAACGATGGCACTGATAGGAACCCCAATTACATTACTTTTTTTATTGGTAATAACATCAACTGTGGCGGTCATTCCCGGGCGGAAGGGTGAATAACTTTCGGGCTTGCCTTCAACCAAATCTTTATAAGACTCTGGAAGAATACTGACTTTTACCTTGAAATTGGTAACCTGATCTGCAGTCAATGCGCTCTCTGCGCTATTTGCTATAGCCGTAACAACGCCTTTAAATTCTCGCTTTAAATAGGCATCAACCTCAACAATTGTTGAATCGCCAACTGCAACTTTTACGATGTCATTTTCGTTTACGTCCACTTCCACTTCCATTTTTTGAAGGTTGGCAACACGTACAATCTCGGTACCTGCCATTTGTGCGGTACCTACAACCCTTTCCCCCAATTCAACAGAAAGTTTAGAAATAGTTCCGCTCATTGGTGCATAAATAGTTGTTCGGGAAAGGTTGTCCACAGATTGCTTCACGTTTGCTGCAGCGCTCTGAACGTTGTAATATGCAGCTTTGGCATTTGCCTGTGCCATATCGTAATCTGCCACAGACTTGTCCCACTCTGACTTTGAAATCACACCTTTTTCAAACAGTGCTTTGTTGCGATCATAGTTTAGTTTTGCATTTTTTTCACTTGCTTGCGCTTGTGACAATTGTGCCCGAACATTCTGAAGACCAGCTTGCGATTGGCTCACGGCTGCCTGAATTAAGTCCGGATTTATTTTTACCAAAAGATCCCCCTTTTCAACGGTTTGACCTTCTTTTATGGGAAGTTCAATAATTTCCCCAGAAACTTCGGAAGAAAGAGCAACTTCCACTTCGGGTTGTATTTTTCCGGTTGCGGCAACGGTTTCAATAATATTAATGGGTTCAATTTTGGTTATTTCAACCTCTTTGTAATCTCCCGATTGTCCAAACCATCCTGCTTTTTTCCCAACAAGGAGCAAAACAATAAGTAGGGCAACGACTACAATAATCCAAATGAGTGTTTTTTTCTTCATACTTAAAATTTTAATTCGCTTGCAGGAACACCAAAGTAGAGTTCCAAAACTTTCAATTTAAAAATGTATTCAAATTTAGCTCTGTTCTCCTCAATTTTTGCATTGTCGAAACGCAATTTTGACTGGCTGAAATCGAAAGCATTTGTAAGCCCAACATCGTAGCGGTCTTTTGCATATTGATAGGCGAGTTCTTGTGATTCAAGGGCAACTGTTGCTGCCTCAAAAGCTTTCAAAGCACCATTGGCATCCACATAAGCTTGATAGACGTTAGACTCCAAATCGAGTTCAGCTTGCTCTAATTGATATTCGGTATTTTTTAAATTGACTTTATTTCGCTTTACGTTGCTTCTAACGGCAAAACCATTAAAAATCGGCACATTCAGTTGCAGGCCATAGCCAATGCCGTCATTAAGATATAATTGCTCTACAAAAGGAGTTTGAAGCGGATCATTATCAGCATAACGAGTGTTATACCCAAAGAATCCTGAAAGGGTAGGATAATATGCTCCTCGTGAAATCTGCAGGTCTTTTTGGGCGAGCTCCACATTTTTATGGGCAATCTTTACTTCTGAACGACTTTCCTTGGCGCTTTCAATTATTTCAGAAACATCTTTATCGGCAATGCCACCATCTATTATTTTGTAATCTTCGTCGGCAATGTCGAAATTGGCATAATCCTTTATCAATAAGAGTTGAGCGAGGCTGATCAATGAAATTTTCACTGTGTTTTCTGCGACTGCAATCTTTTGTTTTTCAAGAGCATCGGTAGCTTTAATTTCTAAAAGATCCCCACGTGGAAGTGCCCCAGCATCTACAAGGTTGCTTGTTCTCTCAAACTGTTCAAGGGTAACGATGTTCTGTGATTTTGCAACTTTCAAGTTTGCTTTGTTCAACAAAACCTGTAAATAGGAGTTTGCAACCATCAGTGCAATATCATCTTTCATTTTGTCCAAACGGTATTGGGAGGCAAGTTGTGAAAGTTTGGAACGTTGCAATTGGCGGACATTCCGAAGACCATCAAATATGTTTAACCCTACGTTTACTGCACCCGAAGCCGATCCGAATGTGGTATTTTCCAATTGGTTATTGGTTGGGTTTAAACTTAAACCCGTATTTTTTGAACCACTCATGTTTGCATTAAGCGATGGCAGAAAATTGCCGATGGCTTCCATTCTATCAACTTCAGCAACCTCTATATCGAGTTCGCTTTGTTTTACCGAAATGTTATTTTCAAGTGCGTGATTCACACATTCCTGCAAAGTCCATTGTTTCGTTTGGGCTGAGAGTGAAATGCTAAGTATCAAAAAAAAGAAAGGGATTGCTATCTTCTTCATAAGTTTTTCTATTGCTGAATAAGTCTTTTGCATTGCTGATGCGTTACAAAATTTTTGAAATTATAATTATTTTATCAAGTTTCTTCCGTTTTTTAACCACAGAGGACACAAAGATATCACAAAGTTCACAAAGGGTTTATCCTCTGGCGCCTGGTGCTGGCGCTGGCTTCAGTTGGTTCCAGACTTTTATGCTGTCATCTTTGGACACACCGCTTTTTACCTCTACATCTATTCCATCACTCACCCCCAGCTCTACATCTCTTCTTTCAAACTTTTGGTCGCCAACCATCACTTCTACGAAAGGCTTTTCAGTTTTAGGGTCGTATTGAACCAGGGCTTCTTTTATGGTTAACACGTTTTCGGCCTTAGCAAGAATAATGGAAGCATTAGCACTCAAGCCTGCACGGATGAAGGTTTTGGTTGTGTCTAGATGCTTCATTGTCCCTTTTATTTCAAACTGTATGGCGCCGTTTTCATCCACACCTTTCGGAGCAATGTAATCTAGTACTGCATCAAAAGTTTTATCGGGAATGGCTCCCACAGTAATTTCCAATGGAAGGCCTTCCTTTATTTTTCCCACTTCGCTTTCGTCCACTTTTCCTTCGAAAATCATCTTGTCAACATCTGCAATAGTCGCAATTGTGGTACCGTCATTGAAATTGTTTGATTCAATAACCTGGTTTCCAGTTTTCACGGGAACATCCAGCACCATTCCTGAAACAGTAGCTCGAATTTCAGTATTTGCCGAAGAACCCATTCCGCTGGTTGTTCCAGTTTTTACGATGTCGTAATTTTGATTTGCTGCCGTGAGTCCCACTTGCTCCTGCTTAAGTCTTTGTTGGGCTTGATCATAAGATAATTGTGCGGTATCAAACTCGTTTGCAGAAATCACGCCTTTTTCAAAGAGTTCTTTCTGACGATTGTAGATGCTTTTTTGGTTTTCGAAAGCAAGTCGGGCGGTTTCAACTTGTGTACGAACACTGTTGATGTTGCTTTTGGCACTATTCAGCGAAGAAACGTTTGGAACTACCTTCACTTTTGCGATCAAATCACCTGCTTTAACTATTTCACCAGCTTCCACGAAAATTTCATCAATAATTCCAGAAATATTGGGCTTTATTAGCACTTCTTCCTTTGGAACGATGCTTCCCGTGGCCACCGTTTTTTTAACGACGGAGCCCACGACAGGTTTTTCGGTTTCATAAACCACTGGGTCTTCAATATTTTTGGAATATAGCCAGTACATAGAAGCCACAAAGAGTACAGCGATCGTGACGAGGATGATTATGGTTTTTGTTTTTTTCATTTTTTTTGATTGTTGAAATTATTCTCAAATTGATGACGCTTTCTATTTTTAGAATTTTGAAATTATGCGCCCAGTAAAGGCAAATGTTTTATTTTATGATAGGTTAACGCCATTGCTATACATTGCTTTAGTTCAGCTTCGGGTATTTTTTCATTTAAATTGAAAACGATCGCTCGATTTTTTTCAAAGTTGAATTTGTCTTTATAAACTGCTTTAAAAGTAGGCACCAATTTGGATGTGCATTTAAAATACATTGCAAATTGATCTGGAGTCTTTGCTTTCCAATCCATTCGTAGCGCGCTTCCGAATTTTGTCACATAACTCGGTTCGCCCCATTTAAGGGTTTCTTCCAGTTTTTCAACCCCATCGGTTTCTGATGCCGTGCTTAAAACCAAGTCCCGAAGATGAAGCATTCTGCTCTTCACCGCTTTGGGATAGTTTTTGAAAACCTCATTAACTCTTGGGTCAGTTGTCAATTCCATTATTGTTTTATTCGGTTCTTAATGCTTCAACGGGTTTTACTTTTATGGCGTTCTGCGCAGGAATCAATCCTGCCAAAAGTCCGGAAACTATCAAAATGGTCAATGCTATAAAAACAACGCCTATGTTTACGGATGGGTTTATAAACATCATTTCGCTGGTATCCATGGTGCTCAGCTGATAGTTTACCAGCCATAGCACGGCGGTTGCCAAAACAATACCAGCCATCCCGGAAACAATGGTCAAAAATATAGATTCCAATAATATCTGTGCGCGTATGCTCCAAGGTGTTGCGCCAAGTGCACGCCGTATTCCTATTTCTTTTGTGCGTTCTTTCACCACAATCAACATAATGTTGCTAATGCCAATAATTCCTGAAAGCAGTACGAGAATTCCAACAAAATAAGCGACAAAATTTAGCGCAGTAAACAGGCCGTTTATCTTGCTGTATTCTTCGTAGAGGTCAAAATTGCCCACAGCGCGGTCGTCGTTTGGATTAATGGTGTGGCGGGTTTTTATGACATCAAAAATTTGTGATTTCAACTCGGTAATTGAATAATCATCTTGAGCGGTGATTGCCATCCAACCAACGGTATCGCCCATATTGAACGCCTGTGAAAATGCCGTAAAGGGAACGTATATCTCCTTTTGCATTTCTTCGGGATCGCCATTGCTTCCTTTCTTTTTATAGGTGCCAACGACCATAAAATTGACGCCATTTATTTTAATGTAAGAACCAATAACCTCCTCTTTTGGTTCATATAAAGCACTTTGAACGCCACTGCCAATAATGGCGACCTTCCGTTTTTCGTTGATGTCTGAATAATTTATAAACCTGCCGGAAGTGATGTCCATAGGTTGTTGTTGGATTATTTCGGGATAATCGCCGTAAACATTGAAGGCACCCGTTTGCAGACCTCGAACCACGTTATTGCTTCCGCGAAAACCCCCCAATTGATTTCTTGGGGAAACAAAGCGAAGGCCTTGCACGTTTTGCTTAATGGCGGGAACATCATCAGTCTTAAAATTATATCGGCGGCCCTTTGGCAAACCTTTATAGGGCTGTGAGGCGGTTTGGGACCACATAAACATTGAATTGGTGGCCATGCCACTGAAACCTTGCTTTATCCCATTTTCTAAACCATTGCCAGCGGCTAAAAGAATTACTAGTATGAAAATACCCCAAAGCACCCCGAAAGCAGTCAAAACGGTCCTAAACCAATTGCTGCTAAGGGCTTCAATGATTTCTTCCCAACTGTCTCTGCTGAATAGTTTACTCATCGCGTAAAGCATCTATGGGTTTGATATTTGCGGCTCGGTATGCCGGAAAAAATCCAGCGACGGCACCAGCGACAACTAAAATGATTACTGTTGTAATTGCTACCGAAAAATCTACGGAAGGATTACGGATGTAGTCCGTTTCAATGAATGGGCCAACTATTTGCAATAGAAACAGGCTAAAAATAAGCCCGACGAAACCTGCGATTGCGGTAACAAAAATAGATTCGTGCAGTATCATTCCAATAATGGACCAGGGCTGAGCGCCAATGGCTTTGCGAATGCCTATTTCCTTGGTGCGTTCTTTAACAATAATGAGCATAATATTGCTTACACCAACAACGCCAGCAATAATGGTACAGATACCCACACCCCAAAAGAACCAGCGAATCATATTATTAAGGTCGTAAAACTTTTTGGTATTTTCCAATGTGTTGTTGACATTCACGGCTCTCTCATCGGTTGGCGCAATGGTGTGTCTCGCTTTTAAATCTGAAGTTAATTGTGCTGAAAAAGCTTCAGAAGCTGCCAAGGCATCTTCATATTTATCGTGTTTTTCAAGAGTAAAGGCTAGTGACCGAAGTTTATCGCCAGCGTTGTAAACACGTTGAGCAGTTGTTAGGGGAATAAAAATTCTAGTTTCCTCGCGCTCGCCACCAGGGTCGCTGTAAATACCGACCACTTTAAATTTTATCCCCGCGATATCAACATATTCGCCGAGGGCATTTTTATCTCTGAAAAGATCCAAATACACTTGATTGCCAATTATGGCTACTTTTTCATTCGTATTCAGATCGCTTTGATTTATAAATCTTCCGGCGACCAAGGTTGCGTTTTCCAAAAATTGGTAATCCCCGCGCACGCCTTCCACTCTATAGCTTCCGTTTTCTTTTTTGTAGGTTGTCAGTTGTCCCCATCTGCTGTAAACGCCAGATTTGAATTCCAGCTTGTCACTGTTTTTGTTGACCGCCATTTCATAATCGCGATTGTCCATTTCAATAAATCGTCCAGGATTGAGTCCTTTGAATTGTACTGAGGTTACGTTCGTCCACACGCTGATACGATTGGTGGCATCTCTTTCAAATTCCTTTTCAACGCCGTTGGACATACCTTGACCAATGGCGAGCAAAATGACCAAAATAAAAATACCCGAAGCCACAGAAAGACCTGTTAAAAAGGTCCGCAGTTTGTTTTTGCGAATCGCTTCAAAAATTTCCTGCCAGCGTTCAATATTAAACATAGGCTTCGGTTTTGGCACGCACTTGGGTCACTTTGGAGTCGTCAATGATGATTCCATCCTTAAGATTGACAATGCGTTTGGTCATGTGTGCAATATCGTCTTCGTGGGTAACGATCAAGATGGTTTTTCCCTCATCGTTAATACCTTGGATCAGTTCCATTACTTCGTAAGAAGTTTTGGAGTCAAGCGCACCTGTGGGTTCGTCAGCAAGCAATACTTTTGGGTCGCTAGCCAAGGCGCGGGCGATGGCCACACGTTGTTTTTGCCCCCCGGAAAGCTCGCTGGGAAGATGTGAAGCCCAATCAGCCAGGCCTACTTTTTCCAAATAGTGCATCGCTTTTTCATTGCGAATGTTTCGTTTCACGCCTTGATAATAAAGAGGCATAGACACATTGTCCAATGCAGATTTGTAATTGATAAGATTGAAAGATTGAAAGATGAAACCAAGGAATTTATTGCGGTAGCGTGCGGCGACTTTTTCATTCAAATCTTTAATCAATGTGCCGTCAAGTGTGTAAGTGCCTTCGTCTGCTTCGTCTAAAATACCGAGAATGTTCAGCAATGTAGATTTTCCTGAACCGGAAGAACCCATAATGGAAACCATTTCTCCTTCCGAAACCGAAAAGTTGATACCTTTTAAAACATGGAGCGAATTTTTGCCCATGTGATATGATTTATGAAGGTTTTTGATCTCTATCATCCTGAAAATTGTTGGAATACAAAATAAAGGGGAAATTCCCTTCTATATGTGAAATTCTTGTTAAGACTTGAAAAGATTATGGTTCTCGGTTTTTAATAAGACTTTAAAAACCGCTGCTTGTTACAGTAAAAATTGAAAAATCAGGAGTTTTCCTCAGAACGGGCTTTTTTACGGCTTCTGTAAATAGCGTAGCCAACGCCACCGACGAGTAAGTACGGAAATATCATTAGGTAAACAATTCCGTTGTTGATGCCTTTGGCTGTTTGTCCTCCTTCTTCGCTCTCCAAAACCGCACGGCACATGGCGCATTGGGCTTCGGCGGGAAGCGCAATTATAAAAAGAAGTAATATGATGAAAAGAATTTTGAGTTTCATTTTTCCTGTTTCTTTTGTCTTGTTTCTTGTTTCTTGTTTCTTGTTTCTAATAATACGGTGAAATCAATAAATAAACAATTACGCCACTAATAGCCACATAGAGCCAAAGCGGATAGGTGATGCGTGCAATTTTCCGGTGTTTGTAAAACTGACCTGAAATGGCTCTAACATAAGTTATCAGCACAAAAGGTATAACGATAATGGACAGCAAAATATGCGTTAATAGAATAAAATAATATACATATTTCAACATTCCTTCCCCACCGTACACGGTTGAATCTGAAGTCATGTGATAGGCCATATAGAGTATCAAAAACAAAACGGAACAGCCAATTGCAGTTTTCATCAACCGTTCGTGCAATTTTCGGTTTCCTTTTCTAATTTGATAAACCGCAGTTATCAAAAGAATAGCCGTTATACCGTTAATGGTTGCATAGATTGGCGGCAGAAAGCCCAAACGCTCTACCCCTGGGATTTTTACCGAAAACAAGGCAGCGATCGCCAAAGGAATAGCAATGGAGAAAATCCATATCCAAAAATTGTATTTTTTTGTGCTTTCCACTGAAGTCTGCATTTGTTACAAAAGATTTTTGATGTCCTCTTTCAGGATTTGGATCTGTTTGTCGTCCAAGCCATCGTAATAAATCATCGGGTTTCCGTTGTCGTCCTTTCGAGAGCGGATGTATCCATTTTGATCTATCAATGCGAAAAAGCCGGAGTGCTCAAAACCTCCTTCTTCTTCGGAAGCATCGCCAACATAAAGGTTGAAACCTTCATTTGCAAGTTTGAATATTTTTTCTTTTTCCCCAGTCAACAAATGCCACTGCAATTTTGTGATTCCCTTAGTTTTGGCGTATTCATTTAAAACTTCTGGAGTGTCATGCTCGGGATCTATGGAAAACGAGGCCATCCCAACTTTGGGATTGCCCAAAAATTCATTTTGAATTTTGATCATGTTTTCGGTCATAATTGGGCAAATACTGGGGCAAGTAGTGAAAAAGAATTCAACCACATACACTTTGCCTTCATAGTCTTTATTGGTAATCGTTTTTCCATGCTGGTCCGTAAAACTGAAAGCTGGTACGGCGCCAATGGTTTCAAGATCAGGTTTTGAAAGGGTGTCCACAATTTTAGGGACTGCCCAAATACCAAAAACTAATATTACTAATGAAATTCCTATGTATGAATAATTTTTTTTCACGGAGAAAATTTTTGTTGTCTGTTGTCTGTTGTCTGTTGTCTGTTGTAAAAAAATGAAAAAATGAAAAAATCTTTATTCTTTATTCTTTTCTTTTTCCTCTTTTTCTATATCTCGCGGTTGGATTTATATTTTTTCAGCGCACGTCTGTACTCTGCCAAAAGCACTTTCACATCATCGCTCATTTTGTTGTTAATCTCGGCAATCTTACTAGAATCAAAACCATACATCACTCCTGCATCCTCATCATCTTTCCTGCCGCGAAGGCTTCGCTCTTTGTCTATTATGAAAACATACGGAGTGGATAAATTGGAATCTAAAGCAAGATTGGAATTAAACGACTGAAAAACCCGATTGATATCCGCTTCAGAACCGAAGGCGAAGAACCACGCATCCGTGGGTGCTATTTGCTTCAGTTTTTGCTCAATGTTATTAGCCTGTTCTTGGGTGCCTTCGGGCAATAGGATTACAAATTGAAATTCTTTGAATTCGTGATTCTTGCTGTATATTTTTTGCGCAAGGTTATAGGCATAAGCTCTGTGATCCTCCAAGTTATTTCCGAAAAACCCTAAAACCGTAATACGGTTTTCCAATTGAACTGGTTTTCCATCGAGGTCTTTAAAACCATCCAACTCTGCAACCGAAGGTGTTAAGACCGGCAACGGCTTAAAATAATTGGTGCTCATTGCAAAAAAAATGTATGCCGTTATGGGCAGTATAAACAGGATGCCGAGGACTATATATTTCTTCATTCTTGCAATTTTTATGCTTTTGCAAAAATACAGGGTAAAAGGGGGTTGGGCAATGTTTTGGGTGTTAATTTTATTTCTTTTAAGACCGTTGAAATCTTTGGAAAATAATTTAAACGATTGTTAGCGATTGTAAAAACAATAACAACGATTGTTACAGAATTATTTTGTATATATTTATGATATGGAACAAAATGGTAGGTATGTAATATTTAAAAAAGGGGTTTTAAATGAAAATGTTACTATAGCCCCAAAAGATTCCACTCAGATTACTGACCCTCATTTGATTGAAAATTTGGATACCGGGCTATATAAAATAGAGACCAATTTTGCCAATGGTGTGGATGAAGAGACAGTTATTTATAAATCAAGAAATTAAAAATTGTTTTTTTTTAAAAGCGAATATTAAATAAATGATTTGCAATACTAGGCGGCCCCATCATTGGGGCTGCCATATTTAAAAAATAAATTATGCATAAAATAATATATATAACAATTCTATTGATATTGTGTAGCCATTCCAGTATTGCTCAATTTGGACCACAACAAATTATTACTCAAACCGCAAATGGCACCCAAATAATTTGTGCGGCGGATATAGATGGAGATGGTTTTAAAGATGTACTTTCAGCAAATAAGTTTGGTAGTAACCTTACGTGGTACAAAAATTTGAATGGAAACTTTGGTTCCGAAAATACAATAGCAATTTTGGATCAGACTACTTGGATTTCTTCAGCAGATATTGACAATGATGGGGATATCGATGTTTTAGCAGTCTCAAGTCCTCAAAATAGAGTAGCTTGGTACGAAAACTTGGACGGTAATGGCACTTTTAGTTCTCTAAGAAATATTGATGGAGGTGTTGATGGAGCATCCTGTGTAATTGGGGCAGATCTCGACAATGATGGGGATTTAGATGCAATATCCGCAGATGATTTTGGAAATACCATAGCGTGGTATGAAAACCTAAACGGGCAAGGAAATTTTAGTTCTAAGAAAATTATTGATAATACTATTGGAAGTCCTCGATTTGTGATGACGGCGGATATAGATGGCGATGGCGATATGGATGTTCTTGGAAATGGAACAGGCACCTCAAAGGCGTATTGGATAGAAAATATGAACGGTTTAGGTAGTTTTGGCACTCGCCATACAATCAATAACGCTGGAGCCTATTTAAACGTAGTTATTCCTGCTGATGCTGATGGTGATGGGGATATGGATGCTTTTTCAGCATCGCCATTCGACAAAGAAGTTGCTTGGTACGAAAACCTAGATGGATTTGGAAATTTCGGTCCAAAAAACACCATAATCAACACTTTGGTAAATGCTTGGACAGTTTATACCGCTGACCTTGACAACGATGGGGATATTGACGTATTGGCTACTAGTGTTGAAACTTTTGGAGGCGAAATTGTATGGTTTGAAAATCTTGATGGACAAGGAAATTACAGTGCGAAAAAAATAATCAGTACAGAAGTACAATCTCCTCGTTCCGTGATAGCCGCAGATATAGACAATGATGGCGATATGGATGTGATTGCCTCTTCGCAAAACGATGATAAAATAGCGTGGTATGAAAACATGACCATTATAGGGATTGAAGAAAACGAAATAGCTTCCTTTACAATATACCCAAATCCAGTAAAAGATTTTTTAAATATAGAGAGCTCGGCAGGGGTGACTATAAAAACCACTATACTCTATGACGCCCTTGGCAGAGAATTGTTCAAAAAGGAAAACGAAGCTTCACATCTAAGTTTCGGTAATTAAGCTGCTGGCATTTATTTTCTTAAGTTGGATACCAATACAGGTGAGCAAGTCTTTAAAGTGATAAAGAATTAACATGCTGGCCATACAAAGAGGTCTCGACTTTAGTTTATCTTGAGCGAAGCCGAAAGACTCGACCGGACAAATCAATAAAAAAAGCCCTCAAAAAAGAGGGCTTTTCATTATATGTTAAGAATGGATTTAAAAATCAAATTTTATATATCCATTTTTATAAACTTCAAAAATATAATCTCCTTCTATCAATATCAGAGTAACCAAATATATGATTAGGAAAACTGCGGTCCAGATTACCGCTCTACGAAGCCCTGAGGTCTCGTCGCGCATGTGCATAAAGTCCCAAGTAATATAATATGCTTTAAATAATGTAAGGATAATAAATATCCAGTTTAGAAGTTTTAGCGCCAAAAAGTGATGTTCCACCAAAAAGGCGGGACGAATAATACCCAATGCAACCTCTACCACGGTAACTATGGAAAGTACAATAAAGACTCCCCAAATCTTACTTACGTTTGATTTGAACTTTAAAGCTCCTCTAAATATTTCTAATTTATGTTCGTGTGCCATTTTTCTACTATAAAAAATTTATACAAGATAAAAGAATGTAAATACAAATACCCATACCAAATCTACAAAGTGCCAGTACAGTCCTACTTTTTCAACCATTTCGTAACTGCCACGGCGCTCGTAGGTGCCCAATATCACATTGAAGAATATAATACAGTTTATCAATACCCCAGTTGCTACGTGAAATCCGTGAAATCCGGTAATAAAGAAGAAAAAGTCGGCAAAAAGTGGGTGGCCGTATTCATTGTGGCGAAGATTTGCGCCTTCCACAACCAAAACGCCGTCATTCACAACTTTTGCAATGGATTCTTCGCGGTTAAGCACAATGTGGTGTCCGTGCTCATCTTTATGCTGAATTCTTACCAAAAGATTATCATTGGCTAGGAATCCTGCTTTTACCTGTTCAAAAGAAACACTTGGGTAATACTCAGCTTCCTCTTTGTACCAAATTCCATTTTCCTTTGTTTGTTCTGTGCGTTCTCCAGTGGCTAGGGCTGCAAAATCGCGAAGTGCAACACGCTCTCCGTCTTTATCCAAAAATTGAACAATTTGCCCCCCTTTGGTTTCTATTGCGCCATAATCACCTTTAATAAAGGTTGCCCATTCCCAAGCTTGTGAACCCAAGAAAATAAGCCCCCCTATAATGGTGAGAAACAAATAAAAAATCACCTTATTTTGCTTCATTTTATGACCAGCATCAACGGCCAAAACCATAGTTACCGATGAAAAAATCAAAACAAAGGTCATAAATGCCACATAATACATTGGCGCATCTACCCCGTGCAGGAATGGAAAGTGGGTAAAAACTTCATCCGGAATGGGCCAAGCATCTACAAATTTGAATCTTGAAAATCCGTAAGAGGCAAGAAATCCTGAAAAAGTCAAGGCATCAGAAAGGATGAAAAACCACATCATCATCTTGCCATAACTTGCTTTTAGCGGATCGTTTCCGCCGCCCCAGGTTTTTCCTTCGGTACCTGTTTTAACAACAGTAGCTTCCATAAAAATAATTTGGTTTTAAATAAGGTTCAAAAATACGTTTAATTTTTATTTAACGAAATATAAAAATAAAAACAGGTAAATCCACACTACATCCACGAAATGCCAAAAAGTTGCAGCTAGTTCAACGCCAAGGGTTTTACCGTTTTCATATTTTAGTTTATAATGATTATAAATTACGGCCAAAAGCGCTATTAGCGCTCCAAAAACGTGTGCCACATGCAGTAGAACTACCAAATAGATGAATGAAGTGGTAACATTACTTGTGGGTCCCGTAAAATTATACCCACTTTCTACAATTTCGGAAAAGCCTATAAATTGAAACACGACAAATAAGACGCCCAACAAAAAAGTGGTGACCAAAAGAAACATTCCTAGTCCGTTTTTTTGCTTTTTAATAGAACGAAGTGCGAAAAATATAGTAAAACTGCTCACAATAATCAATGCGAGACTTATATAGAAAGCTTGGGGCATTTCAAAACTTGAAATCCAGTCTGGCCTTTCCTTGCTCACCACATAGGCGCTGGTTAGTCCAGCAAAGCTCATAGTTAAGCTAATAATTCCAAACCAGAGTATGTTTTTTTTTGCTCTGTTCCTTTTGACCTCTTCAGTTCCTTCGGTTAAATCCATTTTATATTTTGTTAATTCGTTAATTCGTTAATTCGGGATTCGGGATTCGTTTTTTGCACACCCCTCATCTACTGTATTTATCTTAAAAATTTATCTGCTACATAGATTATTTGCAGCAATGTAATATAGCTCACACTTGCAAGCATAAGCTGTTTGGCAGCTTTTGATGTTTTTTCTTTGTAAAGGCGAAGCGCGTAATAGATAAGTCCAATGCCCAAAACTCCTATTAAGATTCCTGAAATTGGTGTCAAGTAAAGTTGTCCGGTAATTCCCAAAACCGGAATCAAGGACACCAGCACCGTCCATACTGTGTATAGGATCACTTGAATTGCAGTGCCTTTATCACGCTTTCCATTAGGCAGCATAAAGAATCCTCCTTTTTTATAATCTTCAAAGAGGAACCAGCCGATGGCCCAAAAATGTGGGAATTGCCAAAAAAATTGAATCATAAATAAGGTTCCCGGCTCAATGCCAAATTTGCCCGTAACAGCAACCCAGCCCAACATAAAAGGAATGGCCCCAGGAAAAGCACCCACAAAAACCGAAAGCGGCGTTCTTGTTTTTAAAGGTGTATAAAGACTGACATACATAAAAATAGAAATGGCACCAAACATTGCCGTTATTGGGTTGATGGAGTATAGAACCACTATCCCAACAACAGTTAAAACGGAGGCAAGAATAAAGGCAGACTGAACCGTCATTTGTCCAGCAGGAAGCGGCCTGCTTTTGGTGCGCTCCATTAGCGCATCGAGATCGCGCTCTATTATTTGGTTATAAACATTGGAAGCGCCCACCATACAGTAACCACCCACGCACAACAAGAAAAGAATATAAAAATCAATGGAATCTGCTCCCAATAAATAACCCGCAACAGATGAGAACACTACGCTAACGGAAAGCCGAAATTTGGTGATTTCGATAAAGTTCCTAACAACGGATTGGGTAATTGATTGTGATTGAGAAACGGACAAGCTCTTTTTTTTAGGCTGGGCAAAGATACGCTTCCTGTAATTTTTCCGCAATATATTCTTGACAATGTTATGTATTATTTCAGCATTTTTAGTATTTTCAACCAATTTTAAAACTAAAAAAAAATGTTCTCTAAATTAATCCTAAACACCGTCTTTCTATTTTCCGTTTTAACAGCATTTGCGCAATCCGATAATGGACAGAAGACACACCTGAAACTGATAAAGGTAAATAATAAAATCTATGTGCTGCAGGGCAATGGCGGCAACATTGGGCTTAGTTTTGGCAACGACGGTGTTTTTATGATTGACGATAAATTTGCAGAAGATATTGAACAAATTCAGGAAGAAATCAAAAAAGTGAGTGATAAGCCTGTTCGGTTTTTGGTAAACACACATTTTCATGGAGACCATACGGGCGGTAATGCAGCAATGGCGAAAACTGGAGCGATCATTTTTTCACAGGAAAATGTGCGCACCCGACTTCAAGGAATAACTCGAAGAGAAACCAAAAAAATACCTGAAGAAGCGCTGCCGTTAGTCACTTTTTCGGAAGATCTTACCTTTCATTTTAATGGAGAAAAAATATATGTTTTCCACGTGCACAACGCCCATACTGACGGTGATTCAATGGTTTATTTTACAGATAGCAACGTTTTACACACTGGTGACGTTTTCTTTAATGGAAAATATCCGTTCATCGATATCGAAAATGGCGGTAGTTTGAAAGGCAGTATTGAAGGGCTGGAAAAAGTACTCCTGCTAATAAATGAGGACACTAAAATAATTCCTGGTCACGGAAATGTAGGTACTTATAAAGATGTTCAAAAAAGTGTGGATATGCTGGCCTTTGTTTACAAAAGAGTATATGCGAATTACATCAACAAAAAGACTGAAGACGAGGTGGCAAAGATGACTGACATAACAAACGAATATGATGCCGACGGATATGGCACCGGCTTTATAGGCACCGAAGCTTTTTTAAGAATGATATACAAAAGTGTTGCCTTAGATCGAAAATCTATTGAAAACAATGCCGAAAAAAACAAACAAGCCCGCGAAAAGGTTGAAAAAATGATAATTGACCAAAAACAAGATGACAGGAATTAGCAATTGGGAATTTCTCTTAAATTCTATTTGATGGTGTTATGTTCAGATTTTATCAAAAATCATAATACCAATTAAACAAATCTGTGCGTATTCCAAAATTTACCCAGGTGGTTTGGTTTTTAAACACGGTTTCGGTATCAACCTCTGGGTCAAAATTTCTAAAAATAAGACTTCCGTAAATCTTTAAATTGGTCGCCGGGTTAATAACGTAACCAGCTTGCACTTCCGCGTGGAAAAAATTGGTCGTGTTTCCCTGGGCCAAATCATTGCCATCATCTGAAACGCGGTCATCTTCATTTCCGTAAATATTTCCTCCATAAAAATAGGAATCCTCTGGCGTATTGAACTCAAGCCCACGTTTTGCAAAAATAAACTTGGCATCACCATAAATCCTTCCTCTTTGGTAGCGTGCAATTGTTATAAATTCAGAAAAATTGGCGCCAAGGGTATGTGCCATAGATTGGTTGTTATGTCCATAATTAAGAACTACGGTATTATGCGAATAGGTATAAGGCCGCACCCTGTTGTACTCGGTTTGCAAATAGAGGTTTTTTAAACCGAAGGCATCGTAATATTTCAACCCTAGTTGATAGCCCGTTTTGTTTTTATAACTTCCATTTCCGCCAAAAACATCGCTGGTAGAAAATTCGTCAATTATAAATTGTCCGTAAGCATTTATACGGTCATTCACTTTGTATTTGGTACTGATACCAATCAGCGCGTTTCCGCCTCTAGATCCTGTTGAAAACTCTATGGCACGGTAAAAAATTATTGGGTTGAGATAGTTGAAATCAAAACCACGATTGTTGTCATTCTGCCATATTACAGATTCAAAAAGCCCGATATTCAATCGTTTTGTGATGTTGTAACTCAAATAATGGTTTGCCATATATTTTGTTCGAAAAGATCCATCTTCAGTAACCTCAGGTCGAACATCGCGCAACGACATCCAGGTGTTGGTGTATTTCAACTTCCAAAAAGTAGTGTTTATTTTGAAGAATGGATATGGGCTGGCATTATCACTAGTAAGTAAGGAACGATATCCATCTCCAAGAAATGTTTTGCCATGGCCTAACTGAATGTTGAAATATTTTGAAGGCGTATAGGAAACATGTCCTGTTGCAATAGGATAATCATAGGAGTCTGACCGGAACTGTTTTGCAATACCACGCCCTGGAATGATCGCTGGGTTTCCGCCGTCAGGACGAATGGACTCTGCATATCTGTTGAAATAATCTGAAAAGCGGCCCTGACTTTCATAGATAACGCCAAAAAAACCAATTTGCTTCCCAATGCCGCCCTGCGTATAGACCAAACGGGTATTATTATAGGTGTCTATATCTGCGTCAAAATCTTTTCCGGCTTGTAAATCCACGCCAGCATCCAGCGTTAACCAATAGTCTTTCCCTTTGATTGTAACGAGGTGTTCATTCCAAAGTTTTCGGCCGAACCACGAAGTTTTATTCTTTAAAATTTCTTTATTGGCAGCTTCAAAATCGTAGTATTTATTTACTTCGCTATAAACATAAGGCTTTTGGGCGGTGTGGTTGTTCAGGCCAACTCGGTTTAAAGCTGGATCAAAAAGACTGTAATTATGATGCGATAGCGGAATGTTTATATTGCTCTTATACTCTTCGTTATTATATGGAAGATTTTCAAGTGCATCGTATTCATTAACCAATGCTTCCCTTTCGTTTTTCTTTGAGATTTCCTTATTCTGAATGATGCTTTCGCCTGGCGCAACCAGCGGAATGGCTATAGGCAAGGTAAATTGCACATAAGCAGGCGATCCGTTATAGGTAGCAGGTGCTACTTCTGGAAGTGATTCAAAAACACGTCGGGCTTCTTCTTTTAATTCATCATAAATTCCATCAACATATAATACTTTGAACTTACCCTCTTTAGTTACCTCAAACAAAACATTCACATTTCCTTTATAATTTTCCGAAAAAACTTTTTCGGAAACTTTGAAATTTTCAAAAATGAACTGCTGCAGCGTATTTTTAAAACAACTTTCCAAAGCATCAATATCTGCATTGGCACATTCCTTAAAAACCGGATATTTTTCATATTGGGCTGAAGTAACCTGCGCAAAAGAAACTACTGAAAAACAAAAAACAAAAAGAAATATAAACTGCTTCATCGGGGTTTGACTCTTTA
>JAPKFY010000039.1 GCA_026646335.1 Aequorivita sp.
AAAACTGGTGGGCGATGAGAGCCAGTTCCGAATTAACTTCGGAAGGTTCGAACCCCCGACCCTCCCGAAGTTAATTCGGGATGCTCTGGATCAGCTGAGCTTTTTCTACGAGTTTATTAATTTCTCAATCATTTTTCTGCTTTTCCATTTTTTTATCTGTCTTTCACGCATGGTAGCTTCAGTTTTAGATGTAAGGCTTTCGGAATATTTCAATTCCCAATCCTTAGCTTTTGATGTGAATCCTTTGTGTTTCCACAGATGCTCTTTCATACGGGTCGGGATATTTTCTGTGGAGCCTATATAGAATTTGTCTAAGTTTTCAGAATATAATATGTAGATATAATATGTCATAAAAAAACCGAAGCGAAAGCTTCGGTTCTTAAAAACTGGTGGGCGATGAGGGGTTCGAACCCCCGACCCCCTCGGTGTAAACGAGGTGCTCTGAACCAGCTGAGCTAATCGCCCTTCTTGTTAGCGGTTGCAAATATAAGTTACTTTTTAATTTCAGCAAACATTTATTTGAAATAATTGTGAAAGGAAGTGTTTTCATATTGATTGTGGAATTAAATAAGTTTAACTTTGGCTTCATTCATCTTTTAAAACCAAAAACCTTTGAATCCAATCTTCAAAAACATAATAATAAACGTTGTAAAGAACCGCCGAAAGAATAAAACGGGGTCCAAACCCCTAGAGTCTTTTGACAAAAGCGTAACAAATCTTGAAGTAGAAGTAACACACGAGCTCACCGATTTTTTCTATCTTTTGCTCGGGGTATTGTCCGCCTCCTTTGGGCTAAAAGGTTTTTTGATGCCCAATGCGTTTATAGACGGAGGTGTGACGGGTGTTTCATTAATGATAAATGAGCTAACGGGAATAGGGCTATCGCTTTTATTGGTGTGTTTTAACCTTCCTTTTTTAATACTTGCCTATTTTTCAATCGGGAGAAGGTTCGCGATAAAAAGTGTGATGGGTATCCTATTTTTGGCCATTGCCGTTGCATTAATTCCTTTTCCACAGATAACAGACGATAAAATATTAATTGCGTCCTTTGGCGGTCTGTTTTTGGGCTTGGGGATAGGATTGGCCATTCGTGGAGGTGCTATTATAGATGGAACGGAAGTGTTGGCAATATACGTTAGCCGCAAAACCAGCCTTACCGTAGGGAATGTGATCTTGATTTTCAACGTTATTATTTTTATGACTGCGGCCTATTTTCTTTCCACAGAAATTGCGCTCTATGCGATCCTTACGTATTTCGCCGCTTCAAAAACGGTTGATTTTGTAATTGACGGGATTGAAGAATTTATGGGAATTACCATTATTTCTGAGAATAGCGAAGAAATACGTCTTGCAATTATCGAAAGAATGGGCCGCGGATGTACCATTTTTAAAGCTGAAAATGGGTTTTCAAAAGAAGGTGAAACCCGTAACCCCATTGATGTTGTTTATACTGTAATTACGCGTTTGGAGATGAGCAAGCTCAAGACCGAGATTGATAAAATAGACAACCAAGCGTTTATCATTATGACATCCGTAAAAGATGCAAAAGGCGGAATGATAAAAAAGAAACCCATCAAAAAATTTGACAAATAACTTTTACTTTTAAGGTTTGTTTTGGGTTTTGGAATTTGTATTTTGGTGCTTTAAAAGAATGGGTCATTAACTCAGTTGGTTTAGAGTGTCACGTCGACAACGTGGAAGTCACTGGTTCGAATCCAGTATGACCCACATAAAAAATCCCGATGAATATTTCATCGGGATTTTTTTGTTTGCACAATATACGTAGTACTACTTATAGGAATCGAGGCCTTTTATCGGTAATATTATATAATTAACTTTTAAATCATAAAAAAATGGCAGAAGAAGCCCAAGACGGTAATTGGCCTTTGCGCAAATTTTACTTTGTGGTAAGTTTTGATTCACAGGATAATGGAGCTTCCTTTCAAGAAGTTTCGGACTTGGAAACGGAAACACAGCCCATAGAATACAGGCACGGTAATAGCAAGGAATTTTCGACAATAAATATGCCCGGTATTGCAAAGGCAGGCAATGTAACCATGAAGAGAGGAATTTTTGTAAAGGATACTAATTTCTGGAATTGGTATGATGCTATAAAAATGAACACAATTCAAAGAGAAACCGTAACCATCCAGCTTTTAGATGAAACAGGTAGCCCAACAATGACGTGGACGTTGAACAATGCTTGGCCTACCAAAATAACAGCTACTGATATGAATGGAGATGCAAACGAGCTTGCTGTGGAATCTTTAGAACTCAGTCACGAAGGCTTAACTATTAAAAACGGGTAATAATGAATGGATTTTCTCCTGTTGCTTTTTATTTCCAATTGAGTTTCAATCATTCAATTGGAAAAGAGGAGGCTCTTTTTAGAGAGATATCAGGATTAACCATGGAAATGGGCGTGGAAGAAATTATAGAGGATTCTGAGAACAATTTTAGGCACCGTTTACATACTTCTACAAAATACTCAAACCTAGTGCTAAAAAATGGGCTAGCATCAAAAGAATCTGAAGTTGTTGTTTGGTGTATGAATACTTTTAATGGTAATCCGGAAGATTCCATAAAGAAAAAAAATATAGTTGTAAAATTGTTGGAAACGGATGGGATCCCCCTCAAATCTTGGATATTTTCTGATGCCTATCCTGTAAAGTGGGCTGTTTCGGATTTAGATTCTGATAATAAAATTATCATTGAAGCTTTGGAATTTGCTTATAGCAATTTCAAATAACTTTAAATAAAATCCAAAATTCTTTCCAACGCCATTCCGCGGGAAGCTTTAATCAAGATTGTTGCGTTTTTTGGCAAATTGCATTCAACGGCCTCTTTTAATTTCTCAAAAGTTTCAAATTGTTTTATATGAGGGGCATTGCTCATTGTTTTAAAGAAATTGCTGCCCACCAAGAATGCATTTCCAAAAGGATTTTCTGCTAAAAAATCAACGATGTTTTGGTGCTCGGTTTCGGCTTCTTTGCCCAATTCAAACATATCGCCCAGAAACATTATTTTCTTATCGCCCTTGGCCTGTTTAAAGTTTTCTAGCGCTGCCATCATGCTGGTAGGATTTGCGTTGTAGGCATCCATCAAGATGGTGTTTGTGCCTTTGACCATCAATTGTGAGCGATTGTTTGACGGGACATAACCTTCAATTCCAGCTTTAATTTTTTCGGGGGAAACCTTAAAATAAGCTCCAATAGCAATTGCGGCGGAAAGATTTGCGAAATTATAAGCCCCCACTAAGTTACTCTGGATCTGTTTTCCTTTGAATTCCACCAAAAGATGATGCGTACTGTCCACTAATTTTATATCGAAATCGCTTTGTGGTGTACCAAAGGTTATACGGTGGATTCCTTCCGAATTAGCTAATTGTTTTGGGTCGTTTGCGTTTACAAAAAGTTTCTTGTTGTTCTTTTTCAGAAATTGATAGAGCTCGGTCTTACCTTGGATCACTCCTTCAATACTCCCAAAACCTTCCAAATGTGCTTTTCCGAAATTTGTGATGTAGCCATAATCTGGTTCAGCTATTTCACTTAGCATCTTTATTTCGCCCAAATGGTTGGCTCCCATTTCCACGATTCCAAGCTTTGTTTCTTTGTTCATTCCCAATAAGGTCAAAGGAACGCCAATATGGTTGTTCAAATTTCCTTTTGTGGCAACGGTTTTAAATTTTTGGGAAAGCACCGCATTTATAAGTTCTTTGGTAGTGGTTTTTCCATTGCTTCCAGTCAATGAAATAATTGGAAGGCCAAGAAATTCTCTATGAAACCGAGCCAATTGCTGAAGAGTCAACAAAACATTTTCAACCAGAATGGTTTCCCCGGTATTTTTATGAAAAGCTTCGTCGTCCACAATTACCTTTCCTGCACCTTTGTCCAAAGCTTCCTGAGCAAAGAGATTTCCGTTGAAACTTTCACCTTTAAGTGCAAAAAAGATGCAGCCTGGCGTAATTTGACGAGTGTCTGTACAAATACCGCTGCTTTCCATAAAATGTTTGTGGAGCAATTTTATATTCATAAAATAAATATACTAAAAAACCCTCCGAAGCTGTATGCCAAGGAGGGTTGTTTTTATAAATTTTGAAGTTTTAATTTCTTGGGCGTTTTCCTTTTTTGGATTTTGAACCTACGCGGCTCATAGCACATCTAAAACCGATATAGTCTGTTGCCATATCTTGAGGGAAATAACGTCTTTGTGCAGGGTCTAGCCAATAATCCCTATCTCTCCAAGAACCGCCTTTGTAAACGCGAACTTCATTGTTAATCAAGGTTGTTCTGTTTGAGGATTTATCGTATTGTCTGTCCAAATCTCCTAAGCTGTCTGCATATACTTTTTGAATAGGTGAGTTGTACATGCGTTTGGTGCCGTCGCCACTTTCTCTTTCGTCATCAGCGAATGATTGATAATAACGAGATGAGCCTTTGTCACCATCTCTATAATCGCGGTTGTCGCTATTAGAGAAGTTTGTGCGTAAGTAAGTTTCGTTTTCGTCCACCGGAACTTGAAGTATTTCACCTGGCAGGTTGCGTGCAATAATTTTACCATTGCTCAAAGTGTCATAGATTATGGAATCCATAGTAACTATTTTCACTTTTCCATCCTCGCCAATGGCATTTTTGGTGTACACATTTCCACGGTAATAGTTGAAGTCATTAAACTCGTCATCAACAATTGGGCGATAAACGTCGGCAACCCATTCAGCCACATTTCCAGCCATATCATAAAGGCCGAAATCGTTTGGCTCGTATGATTTTACTTGAGCAGTAATATCGGCGCCGTCATCGCTCCAGCCTGCTATACCGCCGTAATCACCATCGCCTTGTTTAAAGTTGGCCATTTGGTCACCACGTGATCTTCTTTTTCCGGAACGGGTGTATTGCCCTTCCCAAGGATATTTTTTCTTTCCTCTGTAAACATTGTAGTTACGAAGCCCAACCAAGCCAAGTGCTGCATATTCCCACTCTGTTTCGGTAGGAAGTCTGTATCCTGGCATAAGTAACCCATCTTCGCGTCCGATGTATAAATTTGTACTGTCCTTGCTTCTTTTGGCAATGGACTCAGATTTTTTTCCGCCCCGGGTAATAGAATCATTCCCTCCGTAGACTAATGTAGGAGCGTTTAAATAAGTTTCTGTGCTGAATGTTTCGCCAGGCTTCACATCATAACGTGCGTTACGTGATGTGATTCCATTTGTCTCCAAGACCATTTCGTTAACACGGTCCGTTCTCCAATTGCTAAACTCAACGGCTTGAATCCAGCTAACACCTACTACGGGATATTCCGCATAAGCAGGGTGGCGAAGATAATTGTTTGTCATTACTTCGTTAAACCCTAAGCGGTTTCTCCATACAAGAGTATCTGGAACGGCACCTTCATAAATTTTTCTGTAGTTTTCGTCAGATGGGGGGAAAACTTTCTTTAGCCAGTCTAAGTATTCAAGATACATTAGGTTGGTTACTTCTGTTTCATCCATATAAAATGACTGAACGTGCTGCTGGTTTGGAGAATTGTTCCAATCGTGCATAGGGTCGTCCTGAACCCGTCCCATAGTGAACGTTCCGCCTTCAACAAAAACAAGGCCTGGCCCAGTTTCTTGTTCTTTGGTTTTTGGATCATACTGGAAACCGCCTTCTTTGGCGTTCATCTTCCAGCCTGTGGCGCGGGAACTGTTTTTATAATCTCTCGTTTTGTTGCAACCTACAAGAAGTGAGGCCGCTATTACAGTAATAAATAGCTTTAATGCTAGGTTTTTTCTTAACATCATAGATTCAAATATGATAAAATTGGGTTCGCAATATAGTAATTAACGACAAAAACACAATAATATTTTGTTATTATTGCGCTGTGGGGTTTTAAATGGTTTTAATACCAATCCCGTATGCAAACGTATTAGTTTTAAAATTATTATCCTAATATCATTTTGCGGAAAAAGTTTAAAATGTTACCCTATACTAAGTGTAAATTTGAAGCGTTAATGGTACTAATGAGAAAAGCGATACTTCTTTTTGTTTTGTTTGCAATGCCTTTTCTGGGAAAGGCACAATCAAAAAGTATAAATATATATTGGGGCGGCACCAATACTGCTTCCGAATCTTTTAGTGGTAATAAGGCTGCTATTTCTTCCAATGACTTGGCTTTGGAAAGGTTGAAGCTCCAAATGGATAAAAGCACTGTCCAATACACTACGCAGTGGAAAGACAATGCTTTTGCAGACCCAAATTCCTTAACTGTTACCAATGTTCGTTTTGGTCCTGTTTCTTCCGAAGAATTAAAAAAAATTACTCCCGAAGCACTGCCCAACAAACTTGAATACCATATTGCAAGTACCATGGCAAGGGATGTGCTGTACACTATTTTAAGTATTTCTCCAATAATCAAAAACAACGGAAGCTACCAAAAGGTGCTTTCTTTTGATGTTAATTATAAGTATGGTCCGCAAAACCGCAATAATCCGCCGGCATTAACCAATTCAGTATTGGCCACGGGACAATGGTTTAAGTTTAAAGTAGAAAAAACAGGGGTTTACAAATTGGATAAAAATTTCCTGAACAATTTGGGGATGAACACAGACGGCATTGACCCCAGAAGCCTTAAAGTTTATGGGAACGGGGGGCAATCTTTGCCTTTGCGAAATGACCAAACCCGCTTTTTTGACCTTCCCGAAAATGCTATACAAGTTGCGGGTGAACAGGATGGCAGCTTTGACGGGGGCGATTATATATTGTTTTATGGCAGCAGTACCGATGGTTATGTGCAAGAGAACGACTCTAACCTAAACCCGTATAGTGATGACTCCTATTATTATGTTACTGCAGGTGGTGCTCCTGGAAAAAGGGTAATTCCAATGGTGGAACCTACAGGTACTGTTGACTTTAATATTAATGAGTTTGATGAATACCAATTCCACGAAAAGGATGAATACAGCCCTACAAAATTGGGAAGAAAGTGGTTTGGAAACCGTTTTGATATTGAAAGCGAGCAGAGTTATAGCTTTGAATTTCCCAATATTGTAACAGGCAAACCAATGAGGTTGATAGTAAAGGCCGCTGCGGCTTCCGAAAGTGATACTTCTTTGGCGGTTTCAATCAATAGCGCCAGCTTGGATCCTCTTAATTTTTCACGTTTGGGAGAAAGTGGATTGCTGAGTATGGACTTCCTGGATGTTGAAGTTCCTGCAAACAATGCTATGGTTAAAGTAGATTTGGCATACAACAATGCTGGCAATCCATCCAGTATTGGTTATCTGGACTATATTGGGCTTTGGGCGGTAAGACAATTAAAGGGCGCAGGAGGCCAGTTGGCTTTTCGTTATAATAATGCGGCCAACTTAGCAGGAGTGGGGGAATACCAAATAAGCAACGCCACCGAGTTTTCACAGGTTTGGGATGTGACCGATTCCCAGTTTATAACTTCAAAACAAAATGAAGGCAATGCTTCCGCCTTTAGTTTTAAACAGACCCTTGGCGAAGTTCGCAAGTATGTGGCCGTGAACCCCAATAATTATTATATTCCCACCAAAATAGCACAATCAGCAGTTCAAAATCAAAATTTAAAGGGAACCATATTCAAGGACGAGTCTGGCAATTTTAAAGATGTTGATTACATTATTATTGCCCCTCCCTTCCTTATTCAACCCGCATTGCGGTTGGCCCAGCACAACAAAGAACTTCAGGGGCTTAATGTGAAAGTGGTTACAACTGATAGGATTTATGAAGAATTCAGTTCTGGAAGACAGGATATTAGCGCCATCCGAAATTTTATCAGATACGTTTACTACAATGCTTCCACAGAATCAAAACGCATAAAATATGTAGGGATAATGGGTGATGCTTCCATAGACTATAAAAACAGGCTTCCCAACAATAACAATAATGTTCCAACCTTCCAAACGCTTTTAGGAACAAACATAGCCACTCATTTTATGTCTGATGATTTCTTTGGAAATATGGACCCTTCTGAAGGTACTATTGGTTCTGGGGGTTCTGCCGATGTAGATAGACTTGATATAGCAATGGGGAGGATTCTTGCAGATAATGTTGCCTTGGCAAATGCAATGGTAGATAAAATTATAAAGTATAACGAAAAATCTTCCTATGGCAATTGGCGGAACAATTTTGTGCTTATTTCAGATGATGTTGATGTAGCTTCTGAAGATATTTTAGAAAGAAAATTGGATGCCCTTGGCGATACTATTTCAGTAAAAAAACCCTTTATTAACGTAAAAAAAATACATTCCGATGCCTACCAACAAGAGGCGTCTGCGGGCGGAAATCGTTATCCAGAAGTTAATGAAGCCATTAAAACTGCCATTGAGGCTGGTGCCATAATCATGGATTATTTTGGCCACGGGGGGGAAGATGGATTGGCCCACGAAGCCATTTATACCAAGGAAACGGCACAGGAATTAAAGAATAAGGACAACTTGCCTTGCATAATAACCGTTACCTGCGAATTCACAAAATTTGACAACCCTTTGCGGATTACGGCTGGGGAACTTACTTATCAGAATAAAGATGGGGGGGCTATTTCATTGGTAACTACCACACGAGCGGTATTTATCAATGTTGGGGTCGATTTTAATGAGCGTTTGGCAAACCAACTTTTTGGCTTTGATACAGAGACACCCGCACCGCCTGCCGAAGGACTTCGAATTTCAAAAACACAAATACCTACCGAAACTAGACGAGTAGTTTTTTATATTGGCGATCCGGCAATGCCATTGGCGTTTCCTAAAAGAAACATCCGCCTCACTAAACTAAACGGGGTTCCCATTGCACAAGCCACAGATACTTTGAAGGCTTTGAGCAAAATTAAAATAGAGGGCGAGGTAGTCAATACTGCTGGCACATTAATGTCTGACTACAACGGGGTGCTAGAAGCCAAGATTTTTGACAAAAATGTGATGCGACGAACCCTGGACAACGACAATCACAATGTATTTATGGATTTCACAACTTTGGGGGAAGGACTTTTTAATGGACAGGCAACAATTTCGAATGGTATTTTTGAATTTGAATTTGTCGTGCCGCGAGATATTCAAATTCCTGTTGGAAAAGGAAGAGTTAGTCTTTATGCCAAAAGAGACAATACGCTGGAAGACCAAACTGGTGTAAACCTTGATTTAGATGTAGGGGGTCTTAATGAAAATGCACCTGAGGATAACGAAGGTCCGTTGATTAGGCTTTATATGAACGATGAAAGCTTCGTTTCAGGAGGAATTACAGACGATTCGCCAATGTTACTTGCCAAGCTGGAAGACCCAAACGGTATAAACACCGCCAGCGGAATTGGCCATGATATTGTAGCAATTTTGGATGGCGATGAATCCAATCCATTTATTCTGAATGAATTTTATCAAGCCGAAGTGGACGATTATACAAAAGGAAAAACCCATTATAAATTCCGCGATTTGGAAGACGGTCTGCACACGCTTACCTTAAAAGCTTGGGATGTTTATAACAATTCCTCCACCGCCGAAATACAGTTTATAGTTGCGGGCAGCGGAAAACTTGAGATTACCCGAGTGCTAAATTACCCAAACCCTTTTGTGAACTACACCGAGTTTTGGTTCAACCACAACAGGCCAGACGAAACGCTTGACGTGCAGGTGCAGGTGTTTACCGTTACCGGAAAAGTGGTTTGGACCAAAAACGCTACCTTACCGCCATCGGGCAGTTATCTGTGCCGTGAAATTACGTGGGACGGCCGCGACGATTTTGGCGATCGTATAGGAAAAGGTGTCTATGTGTATAAGATAACCGTAAGATCTGCGTTAACCAATCAGCGGGTTGAAAAATTTGAGAAACTCGTTATCCTTTAAAAATTAAATTTATATTTGCTCAAAATTAACTTTTATGAAGAAATTACTTATTCCAATATTGATAGGCCTTGTTGCTTTTAAATCTATGGCACAGGATGATATTGAAAACTTTAACCCTATCACCACAGGTGTTCCGTTTATGTTAATAGGTGCCGATCCACGCTCGGGTGGTATGGGTGATATAGGGGTTGTAACATCAGCGGATGCCTTTTCGCAACAATGGAACCCAGCAAAATATGCTTTTTCATTGTCAAAACAAGGTATTGGGGTAACTTACACTCCTTACTTAAACAAATTGGTCAACGATATATTTTTGGGTAACATTACATACTACAATCGATTGAATGAACGTAGTGCAGTTGCTGCAAGTTTCCGTTATTTCAGCAATGGGGAAATAGAACTTCGTGAAACTGCAGATCAAGAACCACTTCTTGTAAAACCAAACGAGCTTATGTTTGATCTTTCCTATTCACTTAGGTTAAGCGAGCGTTTTTCTATGGCTGTTGCAGGACGTTACATTCGTTCAGATTTGAAATTGCAAACTGCGGTTGCTGATGCAACTGCCGCAAATACATTTGCGGTTGATATTGCAGGATATTACCAAAGTGAGGAAATACCATATAATGATTTTGATGGCCGATGGAGATTAGGTTTTGATATTTCAAACATTGGTCCAAAACTAAAATATGACGAGGTTGGTTCTGAAAGCTTCTTGCCAACAAACCTTGCCCTTGGGGGTGGTTTCGATTTCATACTTGATGAATACAACAAAATAGGTGTTTCGGCAGAAGTAAATAAATTATTGGTGCCAACGCGTCAAGATCCGGATATTGATGGGGACGGTACTATCACCGCTGAAGAAAGAGCCCAGACCAACCAAGAATACAATGATATAACTTTCATATCAGGAATGTTTAAATCTTTTGGGGATGCCCCGGGCGGTTTTAGCGAAGAGTTAAAGGAATTCACTTGGGCATTGGGTGCGGAATATTGGTACCAAGATGTTTTTGCATTTAGAGGGGGGTATTTTCATGAAAGCGATATGAAGGGTGGAAGACAATTTGCCACTCTTGGAGCAGGTTTCCGTTATACTGCTATCAATATTGACATTTCGTATTTGTTCTCAACCTCTGCCTTGGCAAACAGCCCCTTGGACGGAACCCTTCGTTTTGGCCTTACCTTTAACTTTGGCGATACCTACGACGAATACTAGGAAGGTTTAGTTGTTTAAGTGTTTAAAAGTTTAACTGAAGAAAAATATATCAATTAAACCCATAAACAATTAAACGTTTAAACTTAAAATGAAAAAACAAAAAATTGAAATTCAGTTGGAAGTTTTTGAAACCGTTTCAGAACTTCCAAAAGACATACAAGAATTGATGGCTAAGGCGCAGCAAGCACGTGAAAATGCTTATGCGCCTTATTCACGTTTTAAGGTCGGGGCGGCGCTTCGGCTTTCTTCAGGAGAGATTACCGTTGGCAACAATCAAGAGAATGCGGCCTATCCTTCGGGTCTTTGTGCGGAACGCGTGGCAATATTTCATACAGGAGCTCTTTTTCCGAATGAAGAAATCAAGGCCATGGCCATTTCTGCCAGTTCTCCCAGCCAAATCCTATCTGAGCCAATTGGTCCCTGTGGCGCTTGCCGGCAATCTATTGCAGAATATGAGCAAAAGCAACAATCGCCAATCGCCGTTTACTTTATGGGGGAAACCGGGAAAATTGTAAAAGTTGCTTCGGTAATGGATTTGTTGCCGTTGGGCTTTGATGCGAAATACCTCTAAACGGGAAAGCACCAAATTCCAAAAAAACAAATCACAAAAAAACAAATTCCAAAACACAACCATTAAAATTCAAATTATAATTGGTAACTCTTTCCTGAAGGGGATTTGTCATTTATATATTTAAACTTTCATTTTTGAATTTTGAGATTTATTTGAGATTTGAGATTTGGGCTTTGGAATTTGAAATTTATTTGAGATTTGGTTTTTGGGATTTGTAATTTGTATTTTCTCCTTATAAAGTACTACTTTTGTTATCCGTTTAATAAATTTTCCCCTAGGGAAAACCTTATAGCAGATAGATGAAGAAAATCACCAAAAAAACGTATCTGGATTGGTACGAGGACATGCTCTTTTGGCGCAAGTTTGAAGATAAGCTAGCGCAAGTATATATCAATCAAAAAGTAAGGGGCTTTTTGCACCTTTACAATGGCCAGGAGGCTGTTTTGGCGGGCGCTTTGCACGCCATGGACCTTACCAAGGACCGTATGATAACCGCTTACCGAAACCACGTACAGCCTATCGGGATGGGCGTGGATCCTAAAAAAGTAATGGCTGAGCTTTATGGAAAGGGTACCGGAACCTCACAAGGTTTGGGTGGCTCGATGCATATTTTTTCCAAAGAGCATCGCTTTTACGGTGGCCACGGTATAGTGGGTGGACAAATTCCACTTGGAGCTGGTCTGGCCTTTGGCGATAAATATTTTGATAGAGACTCCGTAACCTTAACATATATGGGCGATGGGGCCGTGCGCCAAGGTTCGCTTCACGAGACTTTTAACCTTGCAATGCTTTGGAAGCTTCCAGTGGTTTTTTGCTGTGAAAACAATGGCTACGCAATGGGAACTTCCGTAGCGCGAACTGCTAACCACACAGAAATTTGGAAACTTGGCCTTGGTTATGAAATGCCCTGCAAACCAGTAGATGCGATGAAACCCGAAGTGGTGGCGAAGGAAATGGACGAAGCAATCCAACGTGCCCGTCGCGGTGATGGCCCAACATTTTTGGAATTGCGCACTTACCGATATAGAGGGCATTCTATGAGTGATGCCCAGCATTACCGGACTAAAGAAGAAGTTGCCAAAAAACAGGAAGAAGATCCAATTTCGTATGTGCTTCATCAGATTTACCAAAACAAGTGGGCAACAGAAGCCGAAATAAATAAGATTGATCAAAGGGTAAAGGATTTGGTGGACGAATGTGAAAAATTTGCTGATGAATCTCCATATCCAGAAAAGAACGTGATGTTTGACGCTGTTTATGAGCAGGAAGATTACCCTTTTTTATCAGATAAATTATAAGAAATGGCAGAAGTAATAAACATGCCGCGCTTGAGCGACACTATGGAAGAAGGAACGGTAGCAACCTGGCTTAAAAAAGTGGGTGATACCGTAAAGGAAGGTGATATTCTTGCCGAAATTGAAACCGACAAGGCCACTATGGAGTTCGAATCTTTTTATGAAGGAACGTTACTTCACATAGGAATTAATGAAGGTGAAACTGCACCCGTAGATTCCCTTTTGGCAATTATTGGAAAAAAAGGCGAGGATATTTCAGGTTTAATTGGCGGAAAATCTACCGGTAAAAAAGAATCTTCATCGGCTGATACTTCGGATGATAATGGAAAATCTGACAAATCCTCCTCCGCTAAAGCTTCGGAGGACGAAGGGGAGAGTGAATTGCCTGAAGGCGTTGAGGTTATAACAATGCCGCGCTTAAGCGATACAATGACAGAAGGCACAGTCGCAACTTGGCTTAAAAAAGAAGGCGACAAAGTGGAAGAAGGCGATATTCTTGCAGAGATTGAAACCGATAAAGCTACCATGGAATTTGAGTCATTCTATTCCGGAACGCTCTTAAAAATAGGTATAGGCGAAGGCGAATCAGCTGCTGTTGACGCAATGCTCGCTATCATTGGCCCAAAGGGAACGGATGTTTCAGGGATTGCTAAAAACATTAAAAAAGGATCCTCTTCCACTAAAGCTTTGGAGGACAAGAAAGAACCTGCAAAAGAAGTTTCCAAAGAGAAGGAGGCCAAAAAAGAAGTTGTTTCAGAAAATAAAACCGAGACGGCACAGAAAACAAACGAAGGTCGCATATTCGTATCGCCTTTGGCCAAAGTAATGGCTGAAGAAAAAGGAATTGATCTGCGTCAGGTTCAAGGAAGTGGTGAAAACGGACGTATCGTTAAAAGCGATATTGAAAACTATCAACCTGCTGCTAGTGGTGGTCAAGCATACATTCCAGTAGGAACCGAAAGTTTTGAGGAAGTTAAAAACTCCCAAATGCGCAAAACCATTGCTAAGCGTTTGGCAGAATCTAAATTTACCGCACCAGAATATTATTTAACCGTTGAGTTGGATATGGATCACGCCATAGCTTCACGTGAAGCAATAAACGCAGATCCAGATGTGAAAATATCATTCAATGATATGATTATAAAGGCGTGTGCAATGGCATTGCGCAAACATCCACAAGTAAACAGCCAATGGACACCAGAAGCTACAAGAATCGCTAAGCATATTCACATAGGCGTTGCAGTTGCAGTTGATGAAGGCTTATTGGTTCCTGTTTTGAAATTTGCAGACCAAATGACTTTTTCGCAAATAGGGGCACAAGTAAAAGATCTTGCAGGAAAAGCACGGAACAAGAAAATCACTCCACAGGAAATGGAGGGTAGCACATTTACCGTCTCCAACCTTGGAATGTTTGGGATAACCGAATTCACCTCAATCATCAACCAGCCAAATTCTGCTATTTTATCTGTTGGCGCGATTGTTCAAAAACCGGTTGTTAAAAACGGACAAATAGTTGTAGGAAATACGATGAACGTTACATTGGCTTGCGACCACAGAACAGTGGACGGAGCAACGGGAGCTAAGTTTTTACAAACGTTACGACAGTATATTGAGAATCCTGTGACGATGTTTGTATAACTTGTCACACTGAGCGCAGTCGAAGTGCTTATGAAAAACCACTCTCCCGTTATTCTCAAATTTTGGAAATAACGGGATTTATATTTAAAAGATGAAAAATATAATTATCACAGGCACTTCCCGAGGCATTGGTTTCGAAATGGTAAAACTTTTTTCAGGAGCTGGCCACAATGTTTTAGCGCTTTCGCGGAATTCAAAACCAGTTTCAGGTTTAAACCTGAAAAACGTCACCGCGCTCGAATTTGACATAGCCGATGAATCTGAAATTGTCAAACTTTCAGCCTATCTGCAAACCGGAATGAAAACCGTGGATGTTTTAATAAATAACGCTGGATTTTTGGTAAACAAGCCTTTTGCTGAAATATCTGCCGAAGAGTTTAAAAGATGTTACGATGTTAATGTTTTTGGCGTTGCTTCATTGATGCGAACGGTACTTCCATTTATGAAAAAAGAAGGACACGTTTTAAACATTAGCAGTATGGGCGGTGTTCAGGGAAGCGTTAAATTTCCCGGACTGAGCGCATACAGTAGCAGCAAAGGTGCAATCATCTCATTAACTGAATTGCTTGCCGAAGAATACAAGGAAACAGGTCCATCTTTCAACGTTTTAGCTCTTGGTTCAGTACAAACTGAAATGCTTGAAGAAGCCTTCCCGGGTTTTAAAGCCCCACTTTCCGCAACAGAAATGGCACAATATATTATGGATTTTTCCCTTGCGGGGAATAAATTCTACAACGGAAAGATACTGCAGGTTTCAAGTACAACGCCTTGAATTTATGACGGAAATCCTTGAAAAATACATTCCCCAAGCTTCCGTGGTTTCAGCTTTTGAACTGATAAAAACCCACAAAGTCCATCTTAAAATTGTAAACGAGCGTGTTACGCGCCATGGCGACTATCAAAAAATGACTAATGGACAGCACAAAATTACAGTAAACGCCTCGCTCAATAAATATCGCTTCTTAATCACGCTGGTTCACGAAATAGCACATTTGGAGGCTTTTACAAGACATGGTAGGCTCATAAAACCACATGGAATGGAATGGAAGAGTACCTTTCAGTTGTTGATGCTCCCTTTTTTACGCCCCGAGATTTTTCCGAATCAATTGTTGCCTTTGTTGGCGCGCCATTTTAAAAACCCGAAAGCATCGAGTGATACCGATGCAGCTCTGGCTCTTGCCCTAAAGCAGTTTGACCCAGAGAACGATAAAAACTATATCTTTGAGATTCCTTTTGGGGGGCATTTTAGATTGTATAATGGCAAAATCTTCAAACGCGGGAAGCAGCGAGTGAAACGTTTTGAATGTACTGAAGTCGCCACGGGAAGAACGTACCTTTTCAATCCAAATGCGGAAGTGGAATTCCTGAAATAAAGGAAACACGAAACATGACTGAAGGGAAACAGGACAAAGGCACATATAAATAAATTGAATAAAGGTGGAAAAGACAAATTTACTCTATCTGTTTCTTATAAATCCCTATCTGTCTTGGCTCGTGATTCCCTTTAGTCATGGCTCAAAAAAATGAAATATGAACAAAGACTATTACGCAGTAATTATGG
This sequence comes from Aequorivita sp., assembly GCA_026646335.1. Taxonomy (GTDB): domain Bacteria; phylum Bacteroidota; class Bacteroidia; order Flavobacteriales; family Flavobacteriaceae; genus Aequorivita. The sequence continues at coordinate 16,114 of JAPKFY010000039.1, forward strand.
CAGGCGGCATCGGGTCGCGATTTTGGCCGGTTAGTACCCAAGCGTTTCCAAAGCAGTTTCACGATATGCTAGGAACTGGGCAAACGCTGCTGCAAAAAACTTTTTCCCGACTGAACAAAATTATCCCTTCGGAAAACATTTATATACTCACCAATGAAATGTATCTGGAGATTACATTAAAGCAATTGCCGGAAATTTCAGAAAAACAAGTGGTTATGGAACCCGCTATGCGAAATACGGCACCGTGTATTTTGCTGTCCGCTTTAAAAATAAAAAAAGACAACCCCAACGCGCTGATGCTTGTGGCGCCAAGCGACCACTGGATTGAAGACGAAAAAGCTTTTGCAAAAGATATTCAAGTCTGTTTTGATGCCGCTCAGCGGGAGGATATTTTGCTTACATTGGGCATAGAACCAACCTTTCCAAACACAGGTTACGGCTATATTGAAAGTGATAAAAACGATGCCTCGGAAATAATAAAAGTGAAACAGTTTCGCGAAAAACCAGATTACGAAACAGCAAAACAATTTTTGAAAGCTGGAAATTTTCTTTGGAACGCTGGCATCTTCATTTGGAGCGCAAAAAGTATTGTCGCTTCTTTTGAAAAACATTTGACAGAGATGAATTTATTGTTTTCAAAAGGAATGGCTGTTATAAACACTTCCGAAGAAAAAAAATTCATTGATGAAAATTATTCCAAGGCCGAAAACATTTCCATAGACTATGGAATCCTTGAAAAAGCGGACAATGTTTATTTAAAAAAGGCTGCGTTTGATTGGAACGATTTGGGCACTTGGGGCGCACTTTACGAAAAAACAAAAAAAGACACAGCAAACAATGCTGCCGTGAACGCTGAGATTTTACTGAAAAACTCAAAAAATAATATCATATTTACCACCTCAGAAAAGCTGGTAATATTGGATGGAATTGAAGATTATATTGTTGTGGATAAAGAAGACGTTTTGCTTCTGTTTCCGAAGAAAAAAGAGCAGGAAATAAAGGAGCTTTTAAAAGAAGTTTCAAACAAGTTTGGTAAAAAGTATATATAGATTATGAATCCAGAAAAGAATAATGAAATAACTCCGAATGAAGAGGAGTTTGCGCAAGTAAAGCTAAATACTTGGGAAAGCATCAAGAAATTTCTAAGCGAATTATTTGATATTAGTGCTGATACTGATCGCGACGCTACCATTGACTCGGTAAAGAAGGATATTTCATTTAAAGGGCATACAGCTTGGATTCTTATCTTTTCCATATTTGTTGCTTCCATCGGGCTTAACGTAAGTAGTGCCGCAGTTGTAATTGGAGCGATGCTTATTTCGCCATTGATGGGGCCAATTGTGGGCATTGGTCTATCTGTTGCTATCAACGATGTTGATACTTTGAAACGGTCTATGATGAACCTTGGCGTGATGGTTTTTCTGAGTGTACTTACGGCTTTTCTGTATTTTAAGCTTTCGCCGCTAACGGAAGAAACTCCAGAACTTATAGCCAGAACCTATCCTACAATTTTGGACGTGTTGATAGCTATTTTTGGTGGTTTGGGATTGATTGTGGCCAAGACGAAAAGCGGGACCATTGCCAGCGTTATTTTTGGGGTGGCCATTGCCACTGCGCTGATGCCGCCATTGTGTACTGTTGGGTATGGGTTGGCAATCGGCAATGCTTCTTATGCAGGAGGTGCATTGTATTTATTTAGCATAAATGCAGTTTTTATAGCCCTTTCCACGTTTATCGTTTCAAAAATTTTGCGTTTTCCGATGGTGCGGTATGCCAATAGCAAAAGGCGAAAGCGGATTGCCCAAATAGCTTCCTTAATTGCCATTGCTGTTATAGTGCCGAGTGTTTGGTTGTTTATAAAATTATTGGACCAACAGGTTTTTGAAAATAAAACGAAAGAATTTATAAATAATACAATTAGGTACGAAGGAGCTGAAGTAGTCAAATTTACCCAGGATTATAAATCTAAAAATATAAATGTTTACTTAATTGGTCGTCCCGTGCCGCAGAATAAGATCAACGAATGGGTATCAGAACTTGAGAAAACCGAGAAACTGGAACAAACGCATTTGCGAATATACCAAGGTACAGACCAAACTGGTGAAATATCTGCCAGGCTTTCAAGTGATATTAAGGCTGGGATACTTGAAGATCTCTATGTTAAGAATGAACAATTGATTCAGAACAAAGATGAAAAGATAAGTTTTCTGGAAAATGAAATCGCATTGATGAAAGTTCAAAATGTTCCATTTAAGGAGTTGAGCGAAGAGCTGAAAATTAATTATGAAGGGGTTGAAACATTTAGCTATTCCAATAAAATTACTACAAACTTTCAAAAAACAGATACGCTTCCAGTTATAAATATTCGCTGGAAAAAGGGTATTTCTTCAAATGAAAGAAGAGCCGACTTGAAAAAAATAGAGGCGTGGCTTAAGTTTAAATTGAAGCTGGACACGCTTCAAGTTTCTGAATATCCGTAAAAAAGGTTAGCCTTCTTTTAACTGAACTTCGCGGATTTTTTTGAAAAGATCTGAGGAATACACAAAACTGGTTACATCTTCATTGTCGGTTTTGAAGATTTCCTGATTGGTGCCCTGCCAAACAAGTTTTCCGTGTTTGAGCAAAACTACTTTTTCGCCAATTTCCATTACGGAGTTCATATCGTGTGTTACTACCACTGTGGTAATATCATACTCATGGGTGATTTCCTGGATAAGCGTATCAATCAATGTGGCTGTTTTTGGATCGAGGCCTGAGTTTGGTTCGTCACAAAAAAGAAACTTTGGCTTATTCACGATAGCCCTAGCAATGGAAACCCTTTTTTGCATACCCCCGGAGATTTCTGCGGGAAATTTTTTGTTCACGTTTTCAAGGTTAACCCGTTTCAGCACTTCGTTCACCCTTGCAACCATATCAGCTTTTTTCTGTTTGGTGAACATCCGCAAAGGGAACATCACGTTTTCTTCAATATTCATAGAATCAAACAGTGCTCCACCTTGAAAAAGCATCCCAATTTCTTCGCGAAGTTTGCGCTGTTGCTCGTCATCCATATCCTGGATGGCTTTGTCTTCATAATAAATCCTTCCTTGCTCAGGCTTGAAAAGGCCGATAAGACATTTCAGCAAAACCGTTTTTCCGCTCCCGCTCTGGCCGATGATAAGGTTTGTTTTTCCCTTGTCAAATTCAGTGGTTATTCCTTTCAGAATTTCTTCGTCCCCAAAACTTTTATGTACGTCTTCTACTTTTATCATGAGCTCAAAAGGAGTTGGGTTATAATATAGTTTGCGGCAATAATAAGAACGCTAGTCCATACAAAGGAGTTGGTGCTGGCTTTACCAACTTCCAGGGCGCCACCTTTCATATAAAAGCCTTGCCAAGAGGGTACAGTGGCGAGAATAAAGGCGAAAACAAAAGTTTTGAAAAAAGCATAAAAAAGCTGATAGGGAATAAAATCTTCCTGTACTCCGGCTATAAAATCGGAAGAACTGGTAAACCCACCGTAAACCCCGGCTACCCATCCGCCCAAAATTCCCAGAAACATGGAAAGAACGATAACAAAGGGATAGAACATTAAAGCGACTATTTTTGGAAAAACCAAATAGTTTAGCGAATTGATACCCATTACTTCCAGCGCATCAATTTGCTCCGTAACCCGCATAGATCCTATACTGGAAGTTATAAAAGAACCTACCTTACCTGCCATAATTATGGAAATGAACGTTGGCGCAAATTCTAAAATAACGGACTGGCGTGTTGCAAAACCTATCAAGCTATCCGGAATGATTGGATTGTCCATATTCAGGGCAGTTTGTATTGCCACAACCCCGCCCACAAAGAAGGATATAAAGGCAACAATGCCCAAGGAACTAATAATAAGGTCGTTGATTTCCTTAAAAATGAGATGTTTTAAAACAGATGTTTTTGTAAAACCGGTAAACACTCTTTTGAGCATCAAAAAATAGGAACCAATATCTTGTAAATACTTCATAAAACAGATAGCTATGGCTAAAGTACTAAAATTAGATCATTGTATTTTATAAAAGTGAGTTAAGAAAGTCAGTAAGCAGTGTTCAGTGTTCAGTGTTCAGTTGCAGTATGCCGAACTATTCCCCGATAAGTGCCATCATTTTATGGTAAACCTCAATGCTTTCGTATATTCCGTTAAAAAGGGAAGCGCCCGGACCTTCCGCAAAAACGGGAACCATCGTTCCTGAGTGGCCTGTAGTGGAAAATGTAGGTTTTATTTTATTGTAATCTTTGCCATCAGAAGCAAGGGTAAAGCCTCCCGTTTCGTGGTCTGCGGTAACAATTATTAGGGTTTCACCGTTCTGCTTGGCAAAATCTAAAGCTACACCCAAAGTTTTGTCAAAATCCAAAAGTTCTTCAATTAGGTAATCCGCGTCATTATCGTGGCCGCCCCAGTCTATTTGGCTGCCTTCAACCATTAGGAAAAATCCTTTTTCGTTTTTTGACAGTTTTTCCAAAGCGAGCTTTGTTGCATTGGGTAAAAAGTCGCCGCGACCTTCGCTCATTTTAGGCATTCCATCTTCTGCAAGCAAGATGAGTTCGTTTTTTTCGCTGGGGGTTGTGGGAAGTTGGTCCGTAATAACTTCGTAGCCTTTGGCTCTCATTGTTGCCAATAAATCTTTTCCGTCCTTTCTATTGTTGAAATATTTCAATCCACCTCCAGCAAAAAAGTTCACGCCGGAATTTGGAACGAATTCTGTAATTTCCTCATACATCCTTCTGCTTTTTACATGCGCATAGAAACTTGCCGGGGTGGCGTGCTGAATGGAAGAGGTGGCAACAATGCCCGTGGCAAAGCCTCGTTTAGACAGTTGCTCAACAATGGTTGGAACAGCTATTGTGTCTTTATCAACCCCAATTGCGCCATTGTATGTTTTAATACCTGTAGAGAAAACAGTGGCTCCGGCTGCAGAATCGGTAACCAATTCACTAGCGGAAGATGTTTTGCTAAGGCCAATAGTGCTGAAACGTTCAAAATTTGGTTTCCCGTCTTTGTAATAAATGGCCGCAGAAACTTGACTCAAGCCCATGCCATCACCAATTAACAGAATGATGTTTTTTGGGGTTTTTACTTCCGATGAGATAGAGGTAACGGTATTGTCACTTACTTGAACGGAAACACACGAGGTTGCTATTATTGCAAATGAAAGGAGTAGGGTGAGGAATCGAAATTTCATTTTGTTTAAAAATTTAATTTGCAAAAATAGTGAATATAAAAGGGATGAAATGTTAAGGAGATATTGTTAAATTCCAAATTCCAAATTCCAAATTCCAAATTCCAAATTCCAAATCACAAACCCCAAATCACAAATCCCAAATCCCAAATCCCACTTGTCCGCCGTAGCTTTTTCAGCGTAGGTGGAAATCAACGAAACCCAATTTTCTTTCCAATGTTTTTCCAACGTAGCTTCCTGATAAATTCCCCTTCTTTTTCTGTAACAATAAATCCAAATTTTCCCTTGTCCTCTGTAGCTTTAGTGGAAGAGGATTCCCTTTTCGCTTTGGAATACCCTTTCATTGAATCGACAAAAAACCGAAAGCTATTTTTTTTGGCAGCCAGTTTTGCCGAAGCAATTAGCGTGAGCCAAAACCCATAACGCATTTTGTAGAAAGCTTCGCCGTATCTGTATCGTGAGGCTTTTGTATAAAATTTTCCGGTAGGTTTTAAATGTTTTACGTGTAGCGAAGTGTCGGCTTGTATTTTCCAGCCGTGGTATAGTGCGAGGAGCTCGTCCACGGTGTCCCAACCGATTGTGTTTCTTAATCCATCTATTTGTTCAAAACATTTTTTTCTATATGCCTTTAAGGCTCCGCGAATGTGGTCTTTATTTGTGAGGTTTTCCAAAATCCATTCCCCATCTTTTTTTATATAGCAAAACCCTCCTGCTATTCCCACGAAAGGATCGTTTTCAAAAATATTTACAATTTTCTCCAAATAGTTCTTTGGGAAAATTAAGTCGGCATCGTATTTACAAATAATGTCGAAATTATTGTCGAGCTTCTCAAAACCTTTGTGAAAAGCATTTATAACTTTGCTTCCAGGTTCATGGATTGCCTTTGAATTGTGAAGAACACTTTCAATAAAAGGGTATTTTTCTGAAAATTGATCAATTATTTTTTGCGTACCGTCCGTTGACGAATCATTGACTACAATCACTTTTTTGGGCAGAAAAGTTTGTTCCGCTAAAGACTCCAATGTTTTGGAAAGATATGCCTCTTCGTTATGGGCGGGTAAGATTATGTAGATATTCAAAGGAAAACTTGATTTAAATAAAAGTTTCTTCTTTTTGGTTTGGTCAACCCAGTTCAACTATGATTTAGTTAAATGGAAAAGATATTGTTTTTTGGGGACACCGAATCTTATTCTCCCCATTTCATTGAAATAATCGGAGGAGTTTACGGTTTTAACCTTAAATCCTGCATCTATAAAGCGATTTTCAATATCTGTTCCGTAATATCTCACATGATCCCATTGTCCGAAATGTAGCTTACGCTTTTTAGGAGATAGAATGGTATAATCCTCATAGGTGGGAGCATCATTTTCTAAAATGGGCACACTAATAATGGCCGATCCATCATTTTTTAAGATATTGAATAAATTGGCAATTGCAATTTTATCATCTGTTATATGTTCTAAAACATGGTTGCATATAATAAAATCATATTGTTCCGCCAGTAGTCCGGTATTTAATAAATCAAAGTCTTTGGTTAAGGACAGATAATCGTAACCTGGCTCAAATTTATCTACCGGAAAATATTTAATGCTTTTTTTTTCTTTTAATTTTTCATAAAAACAATATTCTGGTGAAATATGTAGCAGTTTTACTTTTTCTTCTGTAAATAATTTGGTGCGCGAAGCAATATAATGCCAAATAAATCTATGGCGTTCTCTTGCACCTAAATCAAGCGAAAGCAATAATTTTCCATCTTTTATAAATGTTCTATATTCCCGACGCCTTCAAGGTCCGACGTGAAGCTTCCGCCGATGCCGCGACGCCTCCCCCGGAACCCAAAGCCGGCGCCACCG
>JAPKFY010000004.1 GCA_026646335.1 Aequorivita sp.
CCGATAAAGTGTAATATTTTTTCGATTAAAAACATTTTACCTTGATTTTTTTTATATATTTGGATCAACATCATGCCCCAAATTTGATGTTACCCCAATTATGCACCTACTAAAAAGCAACCTACTTGCAATGGCATTGCTATGCCTAGTGATTACCTCTTGTTCAAAAGAGGATTCTGTTGAAGTTGAAGCCGCTAAATACAATATTGATTTAGCGCTGGCACAGAAAAATGACAGCCAAATGTCTTCAGAAATTTTAAGTTTGGTAAACGACCACCGTACATCTTTGGGTCTTACTGCGCTTAAAATGGACAATCAATATGCGTCAGCTTTCGCTGTTGATCATACACAGTATATGATTGATAAGGAGCAGATAAATCACGACAATTTTGGGTATCGTTCCGAAGGAATTAAATATCACGACAACGCCAAAGTGGTTGGCGAAAACGTGGCCTATGGATATGACACTGCCGAAACCGTGGTAAATGCATGGTTAAACAGCCCAGGACACAAAGCCATTATAGAAGGCAATTATACCCACACCGGTTTTGGTGTAATGAAGTGTGCCAAAGGCCGTAGCTACTACACCCAACTCTTTTATAGAAAGTAACCTCACATTCTTTTCTATTAGACCATTTTGCCGTATTTTTACGTAACAGTTAAAAATACGGCAATGGCTATTAAAAAACCTTTCAACCTGAATAAGTGGATAGAAGAAAATCGCGATCTCCTGAAACCACCTGTTGGAAATAAGAATTTATACGTTGAATCAGACGATTATATTGTAATGATTGTCGCTGGTCCCAACGCCCGAAAAGATTATCATTACAACGAAACTGAAGAGCTTTTTTATCAATTGGAAGGAAATATTCAAGTTGCTATCCAAGAAAACGGTGAGAAAAAAGTGATGGAATTAGGTCCAGGCGATATGTATCTTCATCCTGGGAAAGTGCCTCATTCTCCAGGCAGAAGCGTAGGCTCCATAGGTTTGGTTATTGAAAGAAAACGCACTGATCTCGACGGAAAAGATGGCCTGCTTTGGTTTTGTGACAATTGCAACAACAAACTACACGATGTTTACTTTCCGCTCAGCAATATTGAAACTGATTTTTTAGACCATTTTAAACATTTCTACGGAAGTAAGGAATTGCGAACTTGTGACAAATGCGGAACGGTGATGGAAGCCGACCCGCGTTTCACACAAGATTAATCCTCCCCTAACCCCTACCAAGGAGGGGAAATCTATAGATGCCGAAATTCCCTCCCCTTTGGGAAGGGTTAGGGTGGAGAAATTTCATTTTACTTTCTTCAGCGCATTGTGTACCTTTGCACTTCATAAATTTTCGAATAAAAAAATCATAGATATATGCAAGCAACAACCACTTCCTTCGGTATTGAAGAAGCATTGGAACAATTAGGGATTAAAGAAGTAAACCAAGGAACTTCCACCGGAAATAAATGGTTTTCAAGCGGGGAAGAAATTTCTTCTTTCTCTCCTGTTGATGGGCAAGTAATTGCGAAAGTAACCACTACCTCAAAAGCCGATTATGAAAAAGTAATGGAAAGCGCCACTTCTGCTTTTAAAACTTGGAGAACGAAACCAGCTCCTCTACGCGGCGAAATAGTTCGTCAATTTGGTGATGAGTTGCGAAGATTGAAAGAGCCGCTCGGTAAATTGGTTTCTTATGAAATGGGGAAAAGCTACCAAGAAGGTCTTGGTGAAGTGCAGGAAATGATTGACATCTGCGATTTTGCAGTGGGTCTTTCCCGCCAGCTTCACGGTTTGACGATGCACAGTGAGCGTCCGGGACACAGAATGTACGAGCAATATCACCCGCTTGGGGTTGTCGGGATTATTTCCGCATTTAACTTTCCTGTTGCCGTTTGGGCTTGGAATACTGCTTTAGCCTGGATTTGTGGCGATGTATGCGTTTGGAAACCTTCAGAAAAAACACCGCTTTGTGGAATCGCTTGTCAAAAAATAGCAGCGAAAATTATGGCAGATAATGATTTGCCTGAAGGAATTTCTTGCTTAATCAACGGCGATTATAAAGTAGGCGAAATGATGACCAATGACAAGCGTGTGCCTTTAATTTCAGCCACAGGCTCCATCAGAATGGGGAAAATTGTTGCCCAAGCTGTTGCAGGCCGTTTAGGAAAATCATTATTGGAACTTGGCGGAAACAACGCAATTATTGTTACTCCAGACGCAGATATAAAAATGACCGTGATCGGTGCCGTTTTTGGTGCTGTTGGAACTGCAGGCCAACGTTGTACTTCTACTAGAAGATTGATAATCCACGAAAGCATTTACGACAAGGTTAAAGATGCAGTTGTTGCTGCTTATAAACAATTGAAGATTGGAAATCCTTTGGATCAGAACAATCACGTTGGGCCACTTATCGACAAAGATGCTGTAGCTTTGTACAGCCAAGCACTTAAAAGAGTTGTGGAAGAAGGTGGAAACATTATTGTGGAAGGCGGCGTACTTGAAGGCGAAGGCTTTGAAAGTGGATGCTACGTAAAACCCGCAATTGCCGAAGCAAAAAACAGTTATGAAATCGTGCAGCACGAAACCTTTGCCCCTGTATTATATTTGATGAAATACAGTGGTGGTGTTGAAAATGCAATAGAACTTCAAAATGGAGTTGTACAGGGACTTTCCTCTGCAATTATGACCAATAATTTACGCGAAGCTGAACGTTTTCTATCTGTAGAAGGATCTGATTGTGGAATTGCAAACGTAAACATCGGAACTTCCGGAGCAGAGATTGGCGGAGCTTTTGGCGGTGAAAAAGAAACTGGCGGCGGCCGCGAAAGCGGAAGTGATGCTTGGAAGATTTATATGCGCAGACAGACAAATACAATCAATTATACAACTGAGCTTCCTTTGGCGCAGGGGATTAAGTTTGATTTGTAAAAGCCCCCTAACCCCCGAAGGGGAACTGTTGTGGGCACGAATTAAAAAACCTCACAGGTCTCTGAAACCTGTGAGGTTTTTTTCTTGGGTTGCAATCTCCTCCCCTCGGGGAGGTTGGGAGGGGCTTACACTATTCCATTCGGTTCCACCCATTTAAAACGGTTGGCGTCCTGTGGAATTTTTATCCTTTCCGCAATGCGAAGCATTCTTGAAGGTAATTTTAAAAGATAATCACGTGCCTTTTCAGCTTCGTCCGTTAGGCCTCCAATTTTTGAAATTTCCCAATGGGCGTTCAATTTTTCTAAAATATCTATGTAATCATAAGTTGTGTAAACGCCCAAACGCTGAGCGGCATTGCTAAAATCATCAAAAGCAGAAGCCATTTTTCCGCCACTTTGACGCAGGTTTTGTGCTGGCATGATGATTTTTTTCTGCATCATATCTGCAAAGGCAATCATCATTTCGCTGGCATCGTACTCAAAAATGGTTTTTACGAATTCGCGGTATGCCAAGTGGTGGCGCATTTCATCCCCAGCAATAAGATTGCACATTTTTGCAAGAGATTTATTTCCTTTTTGCTTCGCTATTTTACCCACACGACTGTGGGAAACATTGGTCGCTAATTCTTGAAAACTGGTGTAAATAAAATTTCTGTACGGATCGCGACCGGTTCCTACTTCAAAACCGTCGTTAATTAAATATTGTGTTGTTATTTCCACTTCTTTCATATTTACCCTTCCAGATAAATATAAATATTTGTTCAGCGTATCGCCGTGACGGTTTTCTTCACCCGTCCAATGACGGAGCCATTTGCTCCAGCCGTTGCGGCCGTGTTGATCCACGCCTTCCATATCCATCAACCAACTTTCATAGGTTGGCAATGCTTCCTCGGTAACCATATCACCCACCAAAACTATCCAAAAATCATAGCCCAATTCTTTTGCTTCTTCACGGATCTGAATTACTTCATCCATATAATTCTCTTTCTGAAAATTGGGCAGAAGATCGGTTGGCTGCCAAATTTCCTCAACTGGGATCAGATATTGGTCAATAAAACCATCAACTTGTTTTTCAATGGTTTGCATTACTTCGAGGCGTATATTTTTGAGTCCCATGGTATTTTTCATAATAAAAGGTAACTACAAATATAGGAACTGCATTGCGGAATTTATTATAAAGGAGACTTAATTCCTGCCTTTTTCGTTGGGATAGAGCAAATGGACCGCTTCACTTTGCCAAATTTCTTTGGAATCTACGTCCAACATTGAAAGCTTTCCTTTGAAAGCAGCGCCAGTATCCACATTCCAAACATTGGCGAAACTTACTGGCTTATCAAAACCCACACGCGTTACGGGCGTGTGACCGATGTAGATTTCCTTGAAAAGTTTCAATCGTTTTGGAAATTTGTCGTCGTCTTCAGAAATATTCAGATCCATTGCGCAAGCCATTTCCCAAAGTGTTCTATCCCAAAAGACAAGATTCGGATAATACTCGTATTGCGGCCCATGTAGGTTCATAAATCCTGCATGGACGAAAAGTCGGTTTTCGGAATCTATGTGATAGTTGATAAGGTTTTCAAGGAAACGAAGATGTATTCCTTTTTTTGTTCTTGACAGTTTTGAATAGCTTTCAACACTACTCTCTCCACCTTGACTAAGCCACATTGGATTGCTTTCGCCAGTTCTCAAATAATTATAGAGCAACTCATCGTGATTTCCTCGCAGGAAAATACAATCGTTTTCTTGAGAAAAATTAATCAAATAGGAAACGACTTCTGCAGATTCGCTCCAGCCGTCCACATAATCACCCACAAAAATATATTTTGTATCCTTCGGAAAATTTGTGTTTTCAAGCAACTGTTTCAAAGCTTTAAAACCTCCGTGGATATCACCAATTACAACTGTTCTCATTAGGAAGAAAATAAATAGATTACGCCAATTACACAAAGAATCGCGATTACAAGAAAGAATATTTTCCAAAATGAATACGGTCGCTGTCCAGAAATAGTACCGCTCTGTCCGTTTACAAAAAAGTTGTAGCGCTTCCCTTTAAATTTATAGGTGCTTATGTAAACCGGAAGCAAAATATGCTTAAAAGTTTCATCAGAAAGTTTCATATTCATTGAAGAAACCTGTTGCGTATCGCCTCCAATGTCGCGCCGTACCCAGCTATCTGCAATACTTTCGGCAATCTTATTGCTTTCGGTGTGGCCCTCCAAAAGTGGGATTGTATATTTTTCGGTTACAAAACCAGCAAGATAGGAGCTGTCAAAAGGTTTCAACATTTTCAAATTCCAACGGGCAATGTTGGTTGGGATAACTCCTGCTTTTTGGCTTGAAGCCTTAATTAAAGTATCATCTACAAATCCAGAAACGCTGCCCGAAACTGGATACCAACGGGTGTGTCTTTCCTGCACGGTTTTCCTGTTTTTACCACTTCCAACGGTTTTGGTTACGTAATAATATTCTCCACGTTGCCCTAAATAATCTGCATAAAGCTGTGCGTCAAAAGTCCAAAACGGTGCGTAAAGTCCTCTTGTTTTATCGGGATCTATTGCGGCTTTTTTCATATTGTCTGGTGCAAACCACAATCCATCAACCCATTTTTTAAAAACCTGAAATGCCTTTTTTTGATCAATTTGAAATGGCAAAACCGCTCCTGGAAGAATCCATTCCTCTTTATAAGCATCTTCAATTATTAACGGCGAGCCACAATAAATACAGGAAAGCGATTTGTAATTTTCTTCAATGTGTTGGTTGGCGCCGCAGTTTTTGCAATGAAGCATCGTGATTTCCTCACTGTGCTTTTGAGAGCCCATTTTTTCCAAATAGGGTTTCAATTCCAATTCTTCAAAACCGTTTGCCGAAGGAGCGATGGTATCGGTATGGCTGCAATAATCACATTTCAATTCAGTTGTTCCCGGCGCATAGGTAAGCTCTGCGCCACAGTTGACGCAGGACTTTTTGAGCTCGGATTTTTTGGGTGAAATTTCTTCCATTAAAGTTGAAGGTAATTAGACCTACAAGGTGATGAAAACCTTGCAGGAAGTTTTTCTCTTTAGACCTGCAAGGCAGCCTCCTTCGTCGGCAATACCTTGCAGATCGGCTTCCCTCCTCTGGAGGGACGGGAGGGAGGCCTATTGCGGTGGAAGTGGCGGTGGTGTATTTCCGCCTAAAAACGATTTCAATTCATCCAATTGTTGCAGTGCCGTCCACTCTGCCAATCCAGCCTTCCAAACCAAAGTATCTTTGTTTACGGTTCTATTGGCGAACAAACTTTGCAATTGTTCAAAGCTTACAGGGCCTGTTTGCTGTCCGTTGACCGCATAAAAATATTGAATCGCGGCTGGCATTGGTGGTGGCATCATACCGCCCTGCTGTTGTTGTTGAACTTGCTGTTGACCCATTTGAGGATTCATCATTCCGCCCATTTGTTGTGCGAGCACAAAACCCATTCCCATTCCCATTCCGGCTCCGGCAGTTCCACCTTCATTTAAAGCTGCAGCTTCTATAGCTTTTGCTGTTTTGAATTTTGTGAGTTTGTCAAGATCCAACTTGTCGATTCGGCTATATTCGAAGATTTCCTTTTTAAGATCTTCGGGCATAGAGACGTTTTCAATGAAAAATTTTTCCAAAGAAATTCCCACGCTTTTAAATTCGGGTTGCATAACCTCTTTACAGGTTTCGGAAAGTTCCGTTGTGTTTGCGGCATACAATTCTATAGGCAAATTCGCTTTGCCAACCGTATCGGTAAAACGTGTTGCTATTAGACTTTTCAGGTGTTCATTTATTTCGAAATTGGTAAAATTATTGTCCGTTCCAACAATGTCGATAATAAATTTTCCAGCGTCGTTAATTCTATACGCATAAGTTCCAAAAGCGCGGATTTCAACCAAGCCAAAACGGTCATCGCTCAACATTATCGGATTTTTGGTGCCCCACTTTTCATCGGTAAAAAGATGGGTGTTCACAAAATACACTTCAGCTTTAAACGGACTGTTGAAACCGTATTTCCAACCTTTCAGCGTGGTTAAAATTGGAAGGTTTTGCGTATTTAATGTATATGTTCCGGGTTTAAAAACGTCTGCCAGTTGGCCTTCGTTTATGAAAACCGCGGTTTGCCCTTCGCGGACAATGAGCTTGGCGTTATTTTTTATTTCGTTTTGGTAGCGTTCAAAACGGTGACAAATAGTGTCATCGGTATAGTCCAGCCACTCGATGATATCAATAAATTCGTTGCTTAGTTTTTCTTTTATTGTGTCGAAAATGCCCATAATTACAAAATTTTATTATTGAAGTTTAAAGATATAAAAAAGGTTGAAATCGATACTAATTATAACTCACCTTCCTCAAAATACGCAGTGATTCCTTTGAAAGTTGATAGGCTTCCAAATCATAATCCCTTAAAAATTCTTTGGCTTCCTGTAATTTATCCTTCGCATCCTCAAAATCATTTAAGTAACAAATAAGATATGTGGACGGAAGGTTTCGCAGATCTTTTTCCTCGGAAGCGTTCAGCGGAATGTTCTTTTTCAATTTTTCTAAAACTGCATTGTTCGCATTATAAATATGGAAAAGCGTTTTTTTGTTGAATTGTGGCGGTTCAAAAATCAACTTTGAATCCATATTGTAGGAGCCATTTTCTTTAAAGTGGATCGTCACTTCTTCCAACGGATAATATTTAAACTGTTCGTTCAATCCTAAATGCACATATTCCACCGTTTTGAAATAATCATTGGTAAACTCAATGCTAACCTCATCCAAAGCCGAATAAAATAATCGAACTTGCTCGTTGATGAGCTCAATATCAACACGGGAATAGTAAGTGCTATCTCTTAGCTTTTTAGGATTTCCAGCCCAACAGACCACAAACTGTTCCTTGAAAACTTTGTAATGGCTTTCCAGATCTTTGTGGCGATTGCTGATAAAATCCATCACCCCATCCAGCGTCAATTCAATATTGTTTTTTGCTGCATTTTCAATGGATTTCACAATTTCGGAATTCACATCCCTTATTTCAATATCGAAATCCTTTGGCATTGAAATACTGCCATCGCGAAGAAAAATAGAACCGCCCCAATACTTCCAAATGTTTTTTCGCAATGAAGTGATCATTCCATTGGGACGGATTGTTACCAAGCCAACCACTTTATCTGAAGGCAAATTTGGGAACGCCACGTTCTCATATATAATCAAGGGAGCATTTGTGAGGTATGCATTTATAAGGTTTTGGATCTTGCTATCGTCAAAAAAATCAACGCCAGTTATTTCGTTTGTTTCATCTTCTACGCCTATCACTATAAAAGAATTGTTTGCCGGATTGCTATTGCTGAGCGCACAAATGTGTTTTAGAAATTTCGCCTTTCCTTCCTTTGTTCCAAGATCTATTTTTCGCTTTTTATCATAGAAGCTGCTCTCGTCGTTATGGGCGAGCAGGTTTTTGATAAGAAGGCGTTTGTTGATCATTATTCTTAGTTTCGAGTTGCAGGTTGCAGGTTGCAGGTTGCAGGTTGCAGGTTGCAGGTTGCAGGTTGCAGGTTGCAGGTTGCAGGTTGCAGGTTGCAGGTTGCAGGTTGCAGGTTGCAGGTTGCAGGTTGCAGGTTGCAGGTTGCAGGTTAAAAGTTATTTTTTCTAATCATATTTTGAGCCTTTTCTGTCTGAATTCTTCAGAAATATCATAAATGATTTTATTTTTTTACTGTTTAAGATTGCTTTTTCAGAAATTTTTCTGAATGTCTCTTCATCAATATGATTTCTATCCAAACAACGATATAATTGCGATCTTGTTTCACCACAAGAAGCCTTAGCAATACTTAAAAAGTTTATAAACTCCCGATTCCCATCTCTTTCAAACCCTTCGGATATATTATCCATTATAGAACCTGAAGAACCATTTATTTGCTCCCGAAGTTTATAGTCTTTTTGCAATGAGGTATTTTGGACTATATCCCAGACATCCTTACAAATTTCTCTAGCCAACTGCCAAATTTCCAAATCCTCAAATCTTTCAATTTTAGCCATAATATTCTATTTTAGAAAATTTGCAACCTGCAACTTTTAACTTGGAACCTTATTAACAATCGTGCTACTTGCCTGATCCAAACACATAACCGTCAAATCTGCAATATTCACGTGCGGCGGACGGGTTACGGCGAACCAAATAATCTCTGCAATGTCTTCGGGTTTTAACGGCGTGTAACCTTGATACACTTTTTCGGCTCTATCGCTATCGCCTTTAAAACGCACTTCGCTAAATTCTGTTTCCACCAACCCTGGATTTATGGCGCCCACTTTTATTCCCTTTCCGTTCAAATCAATTCGCATTCCTTGGTTTATGGCATCTATTGCGTGTTTGCTGGCGCAGTAAACATTTCCTTTTGGATACACTTCCTTTCCGGCGGTGCTGCCTATGTTTATGATGTGGCCGCTTTTGCGTTCAATCATTTTTGGAATAATGGCTTTACTCACATAAAGCAACCCTTTCACATTTATGTCCAGCATCGCGTCCCAATCGTCTGTATTTCCTTCATCAATAGTGTCCATCCCGTGGGCGTTGCCAGCGTTGTTTATTAATATATCTATTTCTGAAAAGTTCTTCGGAAGTGATTGTATTGCCGAAAAAACTTCTTCTTTTTTTCGAATGTCAAAATTCAGAGTAAATACTTCTGTTGAAGCCGAAAGTTCTTCCGAAAGTTTTTTCAATCTATCTTCCCTTCTTCCGCAGAGAATTAATTTCACTCCATTTTTGGCGAAAAGCTTGGCCGTTGCCATTCCTATTCCGGAAGTTGTTCCGGTAATAAAAGCTGTTTTATTTTGCATTTTTAAGTTTTTTCTAAAATTACGTTTAAGAATTCCTTAGAAGGTTAAATTCCGTTAATATAAAGGTTAATAATTCCTAACAGGATTAAAACTCTAAAACTGAGTCAATACGTTTGTAAAACTAATTCTAAAAACATAAATATGAAATCCCTATTAAAATTAAGTTTAATCGCATTGTTATTTATCGGATTTGCATCCTGCAGTAGCGATGATGATTCCAAAAATAATGAAGGAAATGCAAAATTGGCAATAAGACTCACAGATGCTCCTGGAGATTATGACGCAGTCTTTATTGATGTTAAAGAAGTCATAATAAAATATAATAACGGCCAAGACGATGTTGTTCTAGGTATTAATGCTGGTATTTACGACCTTTTAGAGCTAACCGCAGGTGTAAACGTATTATTATTTAATGATGAAGTACCTGCTGGTAATATCAGTCAAATACGTTTAGTATTGGGTGAAGAAAATACCATAAAAGTAGATGGACAAATCTTACCACTTGCAACTCCAAGCGCACAACAATCAGGTTTAAAAATTCAGGTAAATGAAAATCTCGAACCTGGAATTTTATACGAATTCATGCTCGATTTTGATGTTGACAAATCCATTGTTGCGCAAGGAAACGGAGAGTTTAGCCTAAAACCAGTAATTAGAGCAACCACTGTTGCTGAAAGTGGCGCCATTTCTGGAAAAGTGCTTCCTGCCGGTATGTTGACGATGGTTACTGCGGTTAATGGGCCTCTTGAAATTTCCACGTATACAAATCTTCAAGGTGATTTTCTACTAAGTGCAGTGCCAGACGGATTATATACTGTAACGATCCAAGCAGATTTAGGCTTGGGAATCCCACCATTGGTTGTTGATAATGTTACAGTAGTCCAAGGTGAAGTAACAAGTATGGGCGAAATTAATTTGTAAGCGTAAAAGTTCAAAATCACACATTTTTAAAAAGAGGAAAACATATAGTTTTCCTCTTTTTTAATTTAACCAATTGTTAACAGCCTTTTTAGCAATTAATGCACAATTTGCAGCCACTTTTTAAAAAGCATTCTACATTGAATCTAAATACAATATGGAAAATACAAATTCGACATTTGACATTGGGGCGTTAAACGAAAAAATTGAAAGGGAAAGTGCCTTTGTGGACATCCTTACAATGGAAATGAACAAAGTAATCGTCGGCCAAAAACACATGGTGGAACGGCTTATGATCGGCCTTTTGGGGCAAGGGCACATCCTTTTGGAAGGTGTTCCAGGGCTTGCAAAAACACTTGCCATCAACACGCTTGCTAAAGCAGTTCACGGTTCTTTTAGCCGAATACAGTTTACCCCAGATTTGCTTCCAGCCGATGTTGTGGGAACGATGATCTTTAATATGAAGGCAAACGATTTCAGTATTAAAAAAGGACCCATCTTTGCCAACTTCGTTCTTGCGGACGAAATTAACCGTGCTCCCGCCAAGGTACAATCTGCACTTTTGGAAGCGATGCAGGAAAAACAGGTTACCATTGGCGAAACCACTTTTAAACTGGACAGACCATTTTTGGTAATGGCAACCCAAAACCCAATCGAACAGGAAGGAACCTATCCATTGCCCGAAGCACAGGTTGACCGTTTTATGCTAAAAACAGTTATAAAATATCCACAGATTGCCGAGGAACAACTAATCATTCGCCAAAACTTAAAAGGCGATTATGAACAAATTAACCCTGTAGCCACCGTTGAACAAATTTTGAGAGCCCAGGCTTCAGTTCGCGAAGTTTATATGGATGAAAAGATTGAGAAATATATACTCGATATCATTTTCGCCACTAGGGCTCCAGAAAATTATGGCCTTGCAGACTTAAAGCCACTTATCAACTTTGGCGCTTCCCCACGTGGAAGTATCAACCTTGCCATTGCCGCTAAATGTTACGCCTTTATCCGCCATCGTGGTTATGTAGTTCCAGAAGATGTTCGCGCCGTAGTGCACGATGTGCTTCGCCACAGAATTGGCATCACTTACGAAGCGGAAGCGGAAAACATTACTTCCGAAGACATTATCAACAAGATTGTTAATGTAATAGAAGTACCGTAAAAAGTTTAAAGTTGCAAGATCAAAGTTGCAAGTTGAAAACACTTGAACCTAAAACTTGAAACCTGAAACCTGAAACTACAGTGGATACTAAAGAACTTCTTAAAAAAGTACGGAAAATCGAGATCAAAACACGACGCTTGAGCGATCACGTGTTTGGTGGCGAGTACCACAGTACTTTCAAAGGTCGTGGGATGACTTTCAGCGAAGTGCGTCAATACCAGTTTGGGGACGACGTTCGGAATATTGACTGGAATGTTACCGCCCGTTACAATGAACCTTTCATAAAAGTTTTTGAGGAAGAGCGTGAGCTAACACTAATGTTGATGGTTGATATTAGCGGTTCCGAATTTTTTGGAACCCAGGAGCAGTTCAAAAATGAAATTATTACTGAAATAGCTGCAACACTTGCCTTTTCAGCAATGCAGAACAACGACAAAACGGGATTGATTCTTTTTTCAGATGAAATTGAATTATACATCCCCCCTAAAAAAGGAAAATCGCATGTACTGCGAATCATTCGTGAGCTGATTGAATTCAAACCAAAAAGCAACAATACCAACATCGCCAATGCCCTGAAATTTTTGAGCAGCGTAATGAAAAAGAAAGCCATCGTTTTTGTGCTTTCAGATTTTATTGCTGACAATTACCGGGATACGTTGAAGATTGCCGCAAGAAAACACGACGTAACCGGAATCCGTGTTTACGATAAAGCCGAGGAAAACATCCCAAACTTAGGGATGGTACAAATGCAGGATCAGGAAACAGGGGAGCTGCTTTTGGTAAACACTGGTTCCAAAAGCGTGCGCAACCAATATTACAGTTACCACCGCGAACGTGTGGATTATTTCACCGAGTCTTTCACAAAAAGTGGCGCAGGGGCTTTGAGTAGTAGGGTTGATGAAAGTTATGTGAAAAAATTGTTGGGGTATTTTAAAAGACGCTAGATTTTAGACGTGAAATGTTAGATTTTAGACAATATATTAATTTGAACAACAGAAATTTAAATTTTCAGGGCAACCGCTATTTTCTTTTTTCTTTATTCTTTTCTCTTTTCTCTTTCTTCGCAACTGCCCAAGTAACCTCCTCCGTCGATTCCACAAAAATCAAAATTGGCGAAGAAATTCTCTACATTATTCACGTAGATGCAGATTCTACGGATGTTGTTGTTTTTCCCGAAGAGCAGACTTTTGCGCCTTTGGAAATGATTGAATCCTATAAAACAGACACAACTTTTGAAGGTGACAAATATCGCCTTATCAAAAAATACGGCTTAACGCAGTTTGACAGCGGAAAATACACCATTCCGCCGCAGCACATTTTCATAAACAACAAACCATTTTTGACAGACTCCATAAAGGTTGAAGTGAACGATGTACTTGTTGACACTACCAAACAGAAAATGTTCGACATAAAGCCTGCGATGCAAGTAAAAAACCCACCGTTTGATTGGTTGTTGCTTTTGTATTGGTTAGTCCCCATCCTTTTGATTATAGGAATCGCGATTTATTTATTCCGAAGAAAAAAACGCAAAGACGCCGCTGAAAAACAATTGCCGCCTTATGAAGAAGCCATTGTTGCATTAAAACAACTCGATAATTCACAGCTGCTGAAAGAAAACAAAAGCAAGGAATATTACAGCAGTCTCACCGAAATTGTAAAGCGCTATCTTGACCGTGAAGTAGATGAAGCCGCGCTGGAAAGCACCAGCGACGAGCTTATCACCCGTTTGATGATGCACAAAGACTCCGGAAATTTCGACTTCGATTTGGAAACCATCCGAAAGTTGGATTCAATATTCAAACGCGCCGATTTGGTAAAATTTGCCAAAATGAACCAAAAGTCCGGACAGGCAGAAGTTGACCGAAAAACCATTGAGGAAATCATCAATGAAACTCACGAAGCCGTTCCCGAACCTACTGAAGAAGAACTTTTGGAAAATCTGGAATATCTGGAAAAACGCCGCAAAAGACGCGAACGCAGAAAATGGATTTTAGGTATTTCAGGTGTAGTTGCAGTAATTGTTTTGGCGGGTATTGTATATGGAAGTCTTACTGGTTTTGATAATTTAAAAGATAAAGTATTAGGAAACGACCTTCGCGAACTCGCTGAAGGCCGATGGATAAAGAGTGAATACGGAAATCCCGCAGTAATTCTGGAAACGCCTGAAGTACTAATAAGAGTAGAGGCTCCAACTACAAATGCTGATAAAAGTACTATAATAGGTAAGGATTTTTTCACCTATGGCGAAATGAATTCTCCGCTTTACATTATGGTTTCCACAACGCAGTTCAGCCAAAAACAGGACATTGCTTTGGAAACGGCATTAGATGCGGTTTTGGACGATTTGGAGCAAAGTGGCGCAAAAAATATGATAGTGAAACGCGATGATTTTGAAACCGAAAAAGGAATAAAGGGTTTGAAAGCCTACGGCGAATTCAACGTACAGGTTTCTGACAGTAAAGTGTTGAAGCAGAAAAGCACCTATGAATTATTGCTTTTCGCGCAGCAAAACGGTTTACAGGAAGTTTTGATAGTGTATCAAGATGACGGCAAATACGCCGATGAAATATTAAAACGAATTGAAGCTTCCATAGAGCTTGAAATTTCAGAGAAAGATGGGCAGTAATTTCGAATTTGTAAATCCACAGTTTTTCTGGTTGTTCCTCATACTTCCGGTGCTCGTGCTATGGTATTTATGGAAACGGAAAGAGCAAACGGCTTCCCTAAAAATATCAAGTATTAGCGGCTTCAAATCTGGCAGAAATTGGTTGGCGCGATTGAAACCCTTGCTTTTTGCACTTCGCCTTTTAGCGCTTTCAGCAATAATTATTGCAATGGCGCGACCACGAACTGTTGACGAATCTACAAAAACAAAAACCACCCGAGGAATTGATATCGTGATGGCGATTGACGTTTCGGCAAGTATGCTGGCGCGCGATTTAAAACCAAACCGTTTGGAAGCTTTAAAAACGGTGGCAGCAAGATTTATAAATGGTCGCCCGAATGATAGAATTGGTTTGGTGGAATACGCCGGGGAAAGTTACACACGAACTCCTTTAACCAGTGATAAAACCATCGTGCTTTCTTCGTTAAAAAACATAACCTACAACACGACAATTGAAGGCGGAACCGCAATCGGTTCTGGGCTGGCAACTGCCGTTAACCGTTTGAAGGAAAGTCGCGCAAAGAGCAAAGTAATTATTTTGTTGACGGACGGTGTAAACAATACAGGTTTTATAGATCCAAAAATAGCAAGCGAGCTTGCAGTGGAATTCGGCATTAAGGTTTATACTATTGGAATAGGAAGCAACGGAATGGCGATGTCGCCCATCGGTATTCGTCCCGACGGCGGTTTCCAATACGGAAATGTGCAGGTTGAAATTGATGAAGCACTGTTAAAAGAAATTGCCGCTAAAACAGCGGGACAATATTTTCGCGCAACAAGCAATACGAAATTAGAACAGATTTATGAAGAAATAAACAAACTTGAAAAAACAGATATTGAAGAGTTCAAATACACCCATTATGACGAAATGTTCCGCCCATGGGCCATTTTTGCTTTGATTTTGATTGGGTTTGAGTTTTTGTTGCGAGTGACTGTTTTCCGTGGATTTCTGTAATGTCCCCTAACTCCCAAAGGGGGAACTCGGACTCGGGAGGGACTGTTAATTTGAAAGTTGATGGAACAAGAAAATGATTACATAAAACGTGAAATTCAAAAGTTAACAATGGTTTTGATGAAATTGATTGACAAAACAACTTCAGCAAACGCCATTAGTTTTGAAGCAGTTGTTTTCGAAACAAATAAAGAATTAGAAGAATTTTTCGGTTTAACGTTAAATGAAATTGTGAAAACCGAAAATTCAGAATTGATGGTTAGAGTGGAAAGTCTTCACGAAGAACATCTTGAAAAAATAATTGAACTAATATATCAAACAATTCAAAAATCGGAAGAGTTTAGAGTTGAATTTGATTTTGAAATAAGAGAACTATCGAACAAACTTTTGCTGATGATAGATTTCGCAAATGATAAAAGCAAATTGTTTTCTGTTGAAAGAATGAATATGAAAAGCCAGCTAATAAAAAATAGCAATAAATAATAATGTATCAATTAGAGCAACCCATATACTTCTATATTCTCTTCGCCATTCCGGTAATAGTGGTGGTTTTTCTATTGCTTTTGGTTTGGAAAAAATCGGTTCAAAAGAGATTCGTTGATAAAGAATTGCTAAAAAAGTTAAGCCCAGACCGTTCACTCTTTAAATCAATTTTAAAAATACTCGTGCTCTGTTTGGCCATTGCCTGTTTGAGTTTTGCTTTGGTAAATCCTAAAATAGGGACCAAACTTGAAACCGTAAAGCGCGAAGGTGTTGACATCGTTTTCGCCTTGGACGTTTCAAAAAGTATGTTGGCAGAAGACATTGCGCCAAACCGTTTGGAAAAATCAAAACAGCTAATCACCCAAATAATCAACGGTCTTGCTGGCGATAGAATTGGGATTATCGGTTATGCAGGTAGCGCTTTCCCGCAGGTTCCAATTACTTCCGACTTTTCTTCCGCAAAATTATTCTTAAACGGAATGAACACAGATATGGTTTCCTCGCAAGGAACCGCCATTACCCAAGCAATTGAAATGGCACAGACTTTTTATGACGATGAGGAGCAAACCAATCGCGTTCTTTTCTTAATTTCTGATGGTGAGGATCACGAAGGCAATATTTCGCAAATTGCCGAAGAAGCAGCCGAAAAAGGCATCCGCATCTTTACCATTGGCGTGGGAACATTGGAGGGCGGTCCTATTCCCATTAAAGAAAACGGGGTGCTACAATACTACAAACGCGACCAAAACAATGAGCAAGTCATTACCCGTTTAAGTGAAGAAACTCTTAAAGAGATTGCGAAAACCGCTAATGGTGAGTATATTGACGGCTCAAATACAAAAGTGGTAGTGGACAGAGTAAAAGCCATTTTGAGCGGAATGGACAAAAAGGAATTTGAAGCCAAACAATTCACCGATTTTAAAGACCAATTCCAGTGGTTTTTGGCTGGGGCATTGTTTTTGCTGATTTTGGATGTGTTCTTTTTGGAACGACAAACAGCTTGGCTGAAAAAGTTGAATTTGTTTAATGAAGCAAAAAAATAAAAGTAGAGCATTAAACCTAATAGGTTTAGAAAGGTTGAAAAAGTTAAATGAAGTGATGAAAATTTCGAAAATAAATAATATGAAAAAAACAATCAACAGAGCCATAGTATTGGTTTTGTTGACGGTTTCATTTTCGGCCTTTGCCCAACCTCAACAAGCTAAAGAGCAAAAGAAAGAACTGAAAGCTGCTCAGAATTTTTTAAGTGAAGCCCAGCAATCGCTTCAAAAGGATGAATTTCCAACTGCAGAAGCTGATTACAGAAAAGCCATTTCCTTGAATCCAAAAAGCGAAACAGCGAAGTACAATCTGGGAACGGCATACTACGGAAAAGAGAAAAATGCAGAGGCTA
The DNA here is from genome assembly GCA_026646335.1 of Aequorivita sp. Lineage (GTDB taxonomy): Bacteria > Bacteroidota > Bacteroidia > Flavobacteriales > Flavobacteriaceae > Aequorivita. Next base: position 17,312 of record JAPKFY010000004.1, read on the forward strand.
TGCTTCGTTTTAAACAAGCTGCCCAAACTGCAACCGAGAAATCTGAGAAACACAAAGCCTTTCACAATTTGGGTAATACCTTTATGAATGAAAAGAAATATACGGAAGCTGTAGAATCTTATAAAAATGCACTCAGAAATAATCCCAATGACGATGAAACCCGATATAATTTAGCCTTGGCAAAAGATATGTTGGAGAAAAATCCACCACCGCCAGAGGATAAAAACGACAAAAACAAAGATCAGAACGAAGACAAAAAAGATCAGGATAAAAAGGATCAGCAGGATAAAGACGATAAAAATAAGGAGGGCGACAAAGGCGACGAGAAGGAAGATAAAGATAAGGGCGACCAAAAAGAAGATAAAAAAGAAGGCGATAAAGACAAAGACCAAGGCAAGCCCGACAAACCAAAAGACGAAGAGGGCGACAAGCCACAACAGCAACAGCCTGTTCCCGGACAACTTTCACCCCAACAAGTGAAAAGCCTTTTGGAAGCAATGAACAACGAAGAGAAAAAAACGCAGGATAAGATAAATGCCGAAAGACAGAAAGGCGCTAAAGTGAGAACGGATAAAGATTGGTAGATTATGAAGACGAAAAGTTTTTTATTCCTTTTAACGTTTGTGCTGTGCAGCATTGCTGCCACGGCGCAAGTTCAGTTTGATGCGAAGGTGAGCAAAAAAACGCTTGGAATAAACGAGCGGTTGCGTATAGATTTTGAAATGAATCAAGATGGCGACAATTTTAGACCGCCAAATTTTAATGGTTTTCGCGTTGTTGGAGGCCCCAACCAATCCATTAGTAATTCGTGGATAAACGGTAAAAGGAGTTTTTCAAAAACGTATTCTTATTTTTTATCTCCACAAACACGTGGAAAAATTACCATTGCCCAAGCCACTATAGAAATAGAAGGGGAGATATATAAAACACTTCCCGTTGAAATAGAAGTTACCGCTGCGGTTGAGGCTCCAAAAGATGGAAACAATGCAGATTATGTGGCAAGTGAAAACGTGCATTTAGTGGCAGAGGTATCAAACGCCAACCCATATTTGAACGAAGCACTTACAGTTACATACAAACTATATGTTTCGCACGATGTGAGTATTACCAGCCAATGGCGCGAGATCGACACTCCAAAATACGCAGACTTTTGGAGCCAGAATATAGACAATCAAAACAACTTTAAGGTTTCCGAAGGAAAATACAATGGCCAGGATTATCGCTTCGTGATTTTAAGGACCACCGTTCTTTATCCCCAAAAAACTGGGGAACTGGAAATAGAGCCACTCACGCTGGATATTCCAATAGACGTTCAGGGCAATCGCCGCGATATTTTTGGGCGACGAGTGATGGAACGTGTTAACAAAACCATTTCGGCAGGAAAGCGAACCATTAATGTAAAACCGCTTCCTTTAGAAGGAAAACCGGATGGATTTAATGGGGCGGTTGGTGATTTCACTTTTGATGTAAACACTAATAAAACTTCGTTAAATGCAAACGAATCATTACAACTTGATGTAAAAGTTTCAGGAAAAGGGAATTTAAAACTGTTCACCCTTCCTTCGGTAAAACTTCCAAATACTTTAGAAGTTTACGAGCCAGAACACGCCGAAAGTGTAAATACAACCATTGGCGGAATGCAAGGTTCCATCACAGATTCCTACACCATTGTGCCTCAATTTAAAGGAACTTATCCTGTGAATCCAATCACTTTTTCATTTTTCGACCCGAAGACTGAAAAGTATAGAACCATCACTTCCAAAGAATTTACTATTGAAGTTGAAAACGGACCAATAAGTTCAGCAAATGCAAGCGTCAATTCCAACGATGCGAAAAAGCAAGTTGTTCTTTCAAAAGACAATTTCAAGTACATAAAACTGGATGCCAATTTGCAGCCCATAGCGCAAGAAGAATTCTTTAAATCACCATTGTTCTGGTCGCTTTTGGGTGGCCCATTTTTATTGATTCCGCTATTTATTCTTGCAGGAAAAAAACGCAGAACGCGTTTAAACGATGTGGAAGGAAACAAACTGCGCCGCGCAAACAAACTTGCCAAAAAATACCTTTCTGAAGCAAAGCGGAATATTCAAAACCCAGCTGCATTTTATGAAGCTTTGGAGCGCGCGCTTCACAATTATTTAAAAGCGAAACTGAATATTGAGACTTCTGAAATGGAAAAGAGCCTGATTTCCAAAATGTTGTTGGAACGAAATGTTGAGGCGCCTATAGTTGAAAACTTCATCGCTTTGCTGAAAAGCTGCGAATTTGCCCGTTATGCTTCCTCTTCAACAGCATCAGTACAACAGGATTATAACAAAGCTGTGGAAGTGATCTCAAACATTGACAAACAAATACAGTAAAACTGAAGAAGATGAAAAAGCTGCTGTACATACTGATTTTACTCGTTTCCTTCTCAAGTATTGCTCAAAACCAAAATCTTTTTGATCAAGGAAAAGAGCTTTATAAAAATGGAAAATACCAACAAGCCATCAACGCTTGGATGCAGATTTTGGACAAAGGCGAACATTCCGCCGAGCTGTATTTCAATTTGGGAAATGCGCAGTACAAGCTGAACCACATTGGCCCGAGCGTATATTATTACGAAAAAGCACTTCAGCTTTCACCCAATGATTCCGATATAAAAAACAACCTCGCCTTTGCCGAAAATGCGCGAATTGATTCCATAGAACCATTGCCACAGACAGTTTTTTCAAAATGGTACAAGAGTATTTCTGGAATTTTTACTTTTAATGGTTGGGCTATTTTGGCTGTTGTCTTTTCCATCTTTTTTGTGGCATTCTTCCTTTTTTATTATTTCGCTTTTTCTGAAAGGAGAAAACGATTGCTTTTTGTGAGCTCAATGTTTACAGGAATTCTTTTGGTCGCTTCTTTAACGATGGCTTTTTTGACCTATGGCGATTTTTCAAAAAAGCAACCCGCCATAATTTTTTCCAGTGAAATTGAAGTGAAAACAGAACCTTCAATGGGAAGCAATGTAGCCTTCACCCTTCATGAAGGCACCAAAGTGCAGATTACTGCTCAAGATGGCAACTGGTATCGCATCGCATTGGCCGACGGAAAAGACGGCTGGATTCCAGCTACAGATTTAAAACAACTTTAGATTATTTGTTACTAGTCAAGGCTATCCTTGGTTTTTTCCAGAGGAGCTTCCAATTCAAGGTTATTTAGTTCAAGCTCATCCACTTCCTGCATTATAGTTGGAAGAACAGCAGGAGCAATAGAGGCTACTGGTTTATAGAGAAAAGAGGATTCCCGTTTCTCTTCGGTAAGAATTCTATAATTTTCGGAAGCACTCACAAACATAAAAATCACACTTATTAAAAAGGCGAATTTCAGCACATTGAAAACACCGCCAAAAATCTTGTTGAAAATTCCAAGCATCGCAAAATCAGCCACTTTGGTTAAAAGTCTTCCCAATAAACTAAAGAGAAACATTATCAAGAAAAAAGTAATTAAAAATGATGTAATACGCGTCAAATCTTCACTCCATTCAAACCATTTTTCAAGGTAAACCTTTACATAATCCGAAAAGTACATAGCGCAGTAAACGCCGACCACCAACCCGATTAAAGAAGCGAGCGACCGAAGCAATCCTTTTTTAAAGCCAACAAAAAAAGCGATGGCGAAAATAATCCCAAGTACAATGTCTATTGTGTTCATTAACTGAAAATTTTCCTAAATATAGCACTTTCTGAACAGACGTATATTTCCAAATTTTAGTTATGGCTTTTGGAATTTGGAGTTTGTTATTTGGAATTTGAATGCCGTATCTTTGCAGACTAACATATTTTGAAAAAATGGCACGCGACGAACAATTAAAGGAACGATGGGAAGCAGTAGTAAAAATGCTGGGCGACCGTTTTGCTGATGGCGAAATTTTGGATCTGGACGCCATCATTTATTTGGTGGGCGTTCAGGAGCTTAGCCAATTACACAGAAAATTTAAAAAAGACGAAAAGCTGGACTTGATGCACATCGCCATCTGCCGTCTTTTGGAACCCTATGGCTATTACGAGTTCGATTATTTTGACGAAGAAAGCTGGCCACACTACAAAGTTTTGGAACAATTGCCACCCTTAAAAGCTGGTGAACAAAGCGTTTTGATGAAGGAAGCTATTGTGCAGTATTTTTTGGAGAAGGAAGTGATATTTTAATCGATTCATTATTAGAGATTTTACATATTTAATTGCATTTATAAGAATGTTATAGACAATTTAGAAAGACAATTATGAATATTTCAAGTATTGATAAAACCATTAGAACTGTACTAAATTCTAGTTATTATAAAATCCCGAGATTCCAAAGACCATATTCTTGGGAAAGAGAACATATCGAGGATTTCTGGAATGATTCGATAATAGAAAGTAGTGGAGATTATTTTATCGGATCGATGGTGGTTTATGAAATTACAGAAGATACATATGGTGTTGTTGATGGTCAACAGAGATTAACTACTATAACAATGCTTTTAGGTGTTTTACGTGAAGCTTTTAAAAGTATTGGAGAGGAAAATTTAGCGAAAGGAACGCAGGGAATGATTGAACGTAAAGATTTAGATGATGATTTAAATTATGTACTTCAAACAGAAAGTAGCTATCCGTTTTTTCACGAAAATATACAAAAATTTGATGATTCAGATGTATCTGAAATTCCTATAAAAAAAGAAGAAGAGTACATTAAAAAAGGATATGATTTCCTAATATCACTAGTTAATAAAGAAATGGCATCAATCGATGAGAAGACCACCATTTCAAAAAAAGAAAAACAAGAACAAAAAGTAGAAGCCCTTAAAAACATACGTGATAAAATTTTAAACCTAAAAGTTATATATATTGAATTAGGTAATGAAGATGACGCATATATTATTTTTGAAACACTAAATACTCGCGGAAAAGATTTACGAGTATCTGATTTAGTTAAAAATCATCTTACAAAAATGCTTCCCAAAAGCAATAAATCTGTGGACTTGTCAAAAGATAAATGGACAGATGCTAGAACTATAATTGAAGGTTCAAATGCCGATTTAAATATGGATAGCTTTTTACATCATTTATGGCTTTCAAAATATGAATTTACAACACAGAAAAAATTATTTAAGTCTTTAAAACAAATTGTGACCAAAAGAAACGCAAAGGATTTTTTGAACGATATTTTAAATGAAACTAAAATCTACAGAGAAACTCTCGATACAACCTATAGAGAGTGGAAAAAAGAAGAAGAAGAATTAAAAAATTCACTACAAGCTTTAACTATTTTTAGAGTAAAACAACAAATTCCAATGTTACTTTCTGTAATGAGGGAATACGATAGAGGCGGTTTAAAACTTAAGAGAGTTAAAGATATAATAAATGCTATTGAATGTTTCCATTTCATCTTTACCGCTATAACCTCTCAACGTTCATCAGGAGGCATTTCTTTTATGTATGCATTTCACGCAAGACAATTGGACCAAGCAGATCAAAAAGATAAAACCAAGTCTCTTGATGATTTAAAAAAGAAACTGAGGGACAAGTTGCCTTCACGAGACGAATTCGTTGCAAACTTTTTAGAATTAAATTATAGTTCAGTATTTACAAAGGAAAAAGCCCTAGTTAAATACATTTTAACAAAATATGATAAATATTATTCAAAACAGGCGCAAACAGGAACTGCCATACATTATGACCAAATGACAATTGAACATATTTTTGCAGAAAAAGATTCCTCAAAATATATTGATATAACCAATATTGGGAAAATTGGAAATTTACTTTTGATGGAGGAAGGACTCAATGGAAATTTAGGAAATAAGCCGTTTATTGATAAGAAAAAGATTTATCTTCAATCAAATATCTATCTTGATGATGAAGTTAAAAATGCAACTGATTGGGGAGAAAAGGATATTATTGACCGAACTGAAGAAATAGCCATAAGATTGTTTGATACAGTATTTAAATTCTAAATAAAAATAGTTACAATATTTTATATAGTTCCTACATTATTCGTACGCAAACAAAAACCATTAGTGAATTCGTGGCAAAAAAAAATTAAAATGATACAAACAATAAAAAACCACATAGCCGAAGTACAAGCCTTTTCTTCCACCAACAAAGAAGAAATAGAAAACTTCCGCATAAAATATCTGGGGAAAAAAGGATTGCTGAACGACTTTTTCGCCGAGTTTAAAAACGTGCCTAACGACCAAAAAAAGGAATTCGGGCAAGTTATAAACACCCTTAAAAATGCCGCACAGGAAAAAGTGGATTACCTTAAAGAAGCATTGGAAATCAAGGCTGAAACCAAAGGCGTTTACGGCGACCTATCCCGACCGGGCGAAGTGATTCCGTTGGGCTCGCGCCATCCTATTTCCATCGTAAAAAATAAAATTATCGATATCTTTTTGCGAATCGGCTTCAACGTTTCCGAAGGACCGGAAATTGAGGATGACTGGCATAACTTTACAGCATTGAACCTTCCCGAATATCACCCGGCGCGCGATATGCAGGACACGTTTTTCATCCAAACCAACCCAGATGTTTTATTGCGTACCCACACCTCTTCGGTGCAGGTTCGCTATATGGAAAACAACAAACCGCCCATCCGTACCATTTCTCCTGGGCGTGTTTACAGGAATGAAGCCATATCGTCACGTTCCCACTGCTTTTTCCACCAAGTGGAAGGTTTGTATGTGGACAAAGGCGTAAGCTTCGCAGACTTGAAGCAAACGCTGCAGTATTTCACTACGGAAATGTTCGGGAAATCTAAAATCCGTCTTCGTCCCTCCTATTTCCCGTTTACGGAACCAAGCGCCGAAGTTGATGTTTACTGGGGCTTGGAAACCGAAGCAGATCATAGAATCACAAAAGGAACCGGCTGGCTGGAAATTGGCGGCTGTGGAATGGTAGATCCAAATGTCCTTAAAAACTGCGGCATCGATCCCGAAGAATATTCTGGCTTTGCTTTTGGAGTGGGTATTGACCGTATCGCGATGCTCTTGCACCAAATCCCGGACATTAGAATGTTCAGCGAGAACGACGTTCGCTTTTTGGAACAGTTTAAAAGTGTGCTTTAAAACTATGCGAAAGGATATTGAAATCCCCAAAGCCGAGTATGTGCACATTGTTGCAGTAAAGGAATGGGACAAAGATTTTACTGGCCAACAGTGGAATATTTACCTAGTGAATAATCGCGAAGATGAAATCAATACGGTTTTGGTGCTATCGCGCGGAAAAAGTGAAGATAAAAAAACTTCCACTTTACGCCACGGATTGGGAAATATAGCTTCTAAAACTGCTGCTAAAGTTGAATTTATTCCCACGGAAGTTTTAGGTTTTACCAACGAATATCTGGTCACTTTTTTTGCAGAAAACAAACTCTTTGAACGCAAATTTATCTTTGAACCCAACAGTATCTCAGAAGAAAAAGTAGTTGCCTTACCTGTTTTGGAAAGCGAAGGAATTTTGGCGAAATAAAAATATTTCACGTAATGCTAAAAGTTGAAATCGAATCCTTTTCCTATTCTGAAAAACCCATTTTAAAGGAGATTGCTTTTACTATGAAGCCAGGCGAGCACCTCAGCGTTCTCGGTGAGAGCGGTTGCGGGAAATCTACACTTTTACACCTTGTTTACGGCTTGCTCCATTTAGAAAATGGAAGTGTTCATTTCAACCAAAAAAAACTGCTCGGCCCTACAAAAACCCTCATTCCTGGCGAGCCTTTTATGAAGCTTGTTGCACAGGAATTCAACATTATGCCGTTTACTACAGTTGCTGAAAACCTGGGTTCACATCTTTCACGTTTGGACCAAGAAAAGGATGAAAAACGTATTGACGAACTGTTGGAAGTAGTGGAAATGGAAGCTTTCAAAAATACTTTGGTCAAAAACCTCAGCGGGGGACAAAAACAACGCGTGGCTTTGGCGAAAGCTTTGGCAAACAAACCCCAAGTCCTTTTGCTGGATGAACCTTTCAGCAATATTGATGTATTCACAAAAAATAAATTGCAGCGGAAAATTTTCAGCTATCTAAAAGATAAAAACATCAGTTGCATCACCGCAACCCACGACAGCGATGAGGCTTTGGCGTTTTCTGATCAAATTTTAATGCTGAAAAACGGTGCCGAAGAAATGTTCGGAACCCCAGAATTTATTTACGAAAAAGTTTCAACTAAATATCAAGCTGGTTTTTTTGGAGAGGCAAATTTACTCCCAAAGAAATTATTTTCAGATGATAAAACTTCCGGAAATATTATTGCCTTTCCGCATCAACTTAGGGTTTCTAAAGAAAAAACCGCGTTTGAGGTAATGATCAAAAAAAGCTACTTTAAAGGCGATCATTATCTTATACAAGGCATTTGGAAGGATCAGTCAGTCTTTTTTAAGCATAACGGTCCACTGGAAGTAAATATTTTTTTACATCTTTCGTATTCCAAATAAACGGACTTCTTAAAAAGAGAAGTCTAAATTTCGTATTCACTAATTTTAAAAGCTTTAATTTTAGGTTATGCATCTTCAATTCTATTAGAAAATGAACTGGATTCTCCTTGCCGAAATCATTTATGTAATTATAGTTATCCTGGTTTGTATTAGGGTCGTATATGACACCCAAAACACCACCAAAACTCTTGCCTATCTTCTAGCGGTTACCTTTTTGCCATTTGTAGGCATTATCATTTATTTTTCAGTTGGCATCAATTACCGCAAACGGAAGATGTACAGCAAAAAAATTTTCAATAATGCTGAATTGAAAAAAGCAATCCAAAAACAAATTCTGGAAACTTCGCAAACTGTTATTAATACAAGACCTGAATCGGTTAAAAACTTTAAAAAACTGGCAGGTTTAATCCTCAACCAAGTTTTAAGTCCCATTTCAGAGGGGAATGATGTAACACTTTTGCTCAATGGCGAAAACAAATTTCCGAGTGTTCTGGAAGCGCTTAACAATGCCAAGGATCACATTCATATAGAATATTATATTTTTGATGCTGGTGAAATAGGCCGTAAAATAATTGACTCGTTGATTGAGAAGGCACAAGAAGGAGTGGCTGTACGTTTTATTTACGACGACTTCGGCAGTAGAGAAATCCGAAAAAAACAAGTTCCTAGATTGAGAGCTGCTGGTGTTGCAGCTTTTCCTTTTTATAAAATAAAACTTATCGCACTAGCAAATAGGTTAAACTACCGCAACCACCGTAAAATTATTGTTGTAGATGGAGTTTTGGGGTTTGTGGGCGGTATAAACGTCAGTGATAAATACATAAACGACGCCCAAAAGAAGAGCGATTTGTTTTGGCGCGATACCCATTTAAAAATTGAAGGACCTGCAGTTAAAAGCTTGCAGTATGTTTTTATAGGAGACTGGAATTATTGCTCGGGAGAAAAATTGGAACCTACAAAAATCTTTTTTCCTGATGATAACGAGTTTCATTTCGAAGCTGATAAAATTGTGCAAATTGCTGCCAGCGGACCAGATTCTGATACGCCTTTAATTCAGCAAACTCTCTTACAGGCTATCAACTTGGCCAAGGAAGAAATACTTATTACAACACCTTATTTTATGCCTGGCGATAGCATTCTGGAAAGCTTGGTGATTGCCGCGGCAAGCGGCACAAAAGTGAAAATATTGGTTCCTGGAGCTTCCGATTCAAAATTTGTAAATTATGCAGCACGTTCCTTTTACGGCCGACTTTTAAACGCTGGCGCCAAAATATATCGCTATCAAAAAGGATTTGTACACGCAAAAACAATGGTTGTGGATAAACAACTTACTATGGTTGGAACTGCAAATATGGACATTCGCAGTTTTGATCTTAATTTTGAAGTAAACGCAATTGTATATGATGCAGCAATTGCGCAAGAGCTTCGCCAAGCTTTTTATGAAGATTTAAAAGACGCTACGGTAATTGATGTAGAAACATGGAATGCACGGTCCAAATTCACCCAAATTCTCGAAAAATTGGCTGGATTGTTTTCTCCTTTGATGTAGGGACAAAATTTAACCTTAACTAAACCACTACAATCATCTTCCCTTTATTTTTACCATCAAACAAGTCAATAAACGCTTGCGGAATACTTTCAAAACCTTCCACTACGGTTTCTAAATAATTAAGCTTATCTTCTTCCATCCACTTGCCCAGCTGCTTTTGGGCAGGGCCAAAATCCTTTACGAAATCGCGAACAATGAAGCCTTGCATTAAAATACTATTTTTTATGAGCAAAGGTTCAACTCTGGGGCCGGTTTGGATTTTGGTTTGGTTGTAAAGTGAAATAGCGCCACAGTTTATTACTCTTCCAAATTTGTTCATATTTGCTAAAGCAGCATCCAGAATTTCGCCACCCACATTGTCAAAATAAACATCAACTCCGTTGGGGCAGGCTGCTGCAATCGCCTTCTTCATATTGTCCGTGGCTTTGTAATTGATAGCGGCATCAAAGCCAAACTTCTCTTGAATTCTGTCAATCTTTTCTTCGCTTCCTGCAATTCCGACAACTCGGCAGCCTTTTATTTTTCCTATTTGTCCGGCAATGCTACCCACCGCGCCCGCTGCTCCAGACACTAAAAGTGTTTCGCCTTTTTTGGGGTTTCCTATTTTATCCAACCCTAAATAAGCCGTGATTCCCGTAAGTCCCAAAACACCCAAATATGCTTTCAATGGCGCCTTGTTGCGATCAACTTTATTTAGCCCAGTACCGTTTGAAGTTTGAAATTGTTTCCACTGAAGTATTCCGTTTACAAAATCCCCTTTTTGAAAATTTTTGTTATTAGATTTCACAACTTCAGCAATAATACCAGATTCCAAAGGTTTGCCTATTTCAAAAGGTGCTATATATGATTTTTCATCGCGCATACGTCCGCGAAGATAGGGATCTACTGAAACGTATTTGGTTTTAAGTAATATTTCGCCTTCTGCAGGCTGTGGTTTTTCTTGTTCGGTAAATTCAAAATCTTTTAGCGAAGGATTTCCAATAGGTCGGTTTTTTAATAGGATTACTTGGTTCATTGTTGGAATTTTTGTTTCAGTTTTATAAAATTAAAGTATATAATGGCAATATCCACAATACTTTTATTTATTTAATAAAAGTATAACAGACTTATATTTCTGATAAGATTAACGAACTTAGCTTTTAAGCTCAATATCTTTGCAACTCTTGAAACTAATTGTTTTTGAAACAGCCAAAAAAAATAGTAGCCACATCTTTAAAAGATCTTTCAGAGTTCTTAAAAAGCACCGACTTTTCAAAGGCGATTCTTTTGGGGTTTGCGCTCACAATCCCAATAATCGTTGGGGTAAAACTTGATGCGCTTCAGATAGGTATCACGATTACGGTTGGAGCCTTGCTTGCCTCGCCAAGCGATGTTAGTGGTAGTATTCGGTATAAAATCACAGGAATTCTCTTTGCAACCTTATTGGCAATGATCGTGAGTTTGATTGGTGGGTATCTACATCTTTCGCTGTGGCTTCTCTTCCCTATTATGGGGGTGTTGATGTTCGCTATTTCCTATATTTCTATTTATGGGTTTCGGGCGTCGCTCATTAGTTTTTCTGGACTTTTAGCATTAGTGTTAAGTTTTTCAAATGTTTCCGACGCCATGGAGCCTTATGAAAGAATGCTTTTAATTGGCATTGGTGGACTTTGGTACACTGCACTTTCACTGCTTCGGCATTATATTTTTCCGAAGGCACCCACGGAATATTACCTTTCAAAAACCTTGAGGCTGACGGCTGATTATTTGAGAAATCGTGGCGAATTGGTTGCCGAAATCGCAGACCGTACCGAGCTTTTAAAAAAATTACTGCAAACCCAAACCGAGCTTACGGCCACTCACGAGACCCTGCGCGATATTTTGATTTCAAGTAGAACTGGTTCTGGAAAATCTGATTATGAGGGAAAGCACATGCTAATTTTTGTGCAATTGGTGGATATGTTGGAACTGGCAATGGCAAATCCAGTAAACTATTCAAAAACTGATCGGTTTTTTAAAAAGAAGTCTAAGAAACTGGCAAACTTTCAAGGCCTGCTTTTCGCAATGAGCAACAGATTGAATGTTATTGCCGACAATATTTCCACTCCCAAAAGGATTCGGACAAACACTAAAATAGAAGCATTCCAGGAAAAAATTAAAAACGATGTTTCCGAATATGCTTTGGCTTCAAATGAAACCTTTGATGAAAATATCTTGATGCTAAGAAATCTTTTCAAATATCAACAAGAGCAGATAGCAAAGATCGAAAAAATAGAATGGCTATTAAAAAACCCGGCCCAACGCGAGATTTCATTATTGAAAAAAGAAGATTCCCGTAAATTTTTGACCAAGCAGAATTATGACTTCGAAGTTTTGGCAGAAAACTTCAATATGCGTTCTCCCATTTTCAAACATTCTCTGAGGCTTGCAGTGATGACAATGATTGGCTACGGAGTGGGGATGGTGTTTTCTGTACAAAACCCTTATTGGATTTTGCTCACGATTATCGTAATTATGCGGCCAACGTTTGGGCTCACAAAAACACGGTCCAAAGAGAGGACTATCGGTACTTTGATTGGCGGCGCATTGGCTGTTGGAATTGTTCTGATTACACAAAACACAACGATTTATGGCATTTTGGCAATTGTTTCTTTGGTCATTGCTTTTTCAATGGTACAGCGAAACTACAAGGCCGCGGCCACATTTATTACATTGAGCGTGGTTTTCATTTATGCCCTTTTGCAGCCTGATATTTTTAACGTAATCCAATATCGAGTAACGGACACCCTCATTGGTGCAGGCTTAGCAACTTTGGGGAATTTGTTCCTTTGGCCAGCCTGGGAAATTCAAAGTATGCAAAATACCTTGTTGGAAACGGTTAAGGCGAACAGAATTTATTTGGAAGAAATCATTGGTTATTACAACAAAAAAGGCACTGTTTCTTCAGAGTACAAAGTAGCCAGGAAAAAGACTTTTTTAGAAATGTCTGACCTCAACACAGCTTTTCAAAGGATGACCCAAGAGCCAAAATCTCAGCAAAAAAGCCTGGATAAAGTTTATGAAATTGTTGTTTTGAACCATAATTTTCTATCCTCTTTGGCATCACTGAGCACTTATATTTTAAACAACCCAACAACCCCTGCATCAGAAAATTTCAATAAGGTTTCTTCCAAAATTGTTCAAAATCTTTTAGATGCTGAACGTATTTTGAAGCAAAATATCTCATCGGAAATCGACAAAAACCCTACAGATGAGGAAGACATTTTTGAGGCTACTTTTGGAAGGAAAAAATTGTTTTCTGAAAATAAAAAATCGGAAGATGATGATTTTCATTCAAAAATTGAAGAAGCCCATCTGGTCCGCGAACAGCTGAAATGGCTATTGGCTATGAGTGAAAAAATGCCGAAGCTTTTAAGGGAAACTCAGTTTTAAAAACACGGTTTTACTTCACACTAATGATTTTATAAACATTCCCATTAAGGTTAAATTCATCTCCATTCTTCTTCCCAGAGATAAGCGCACCCACTGGAGAATTTAAAGCAACGCATAGATAGTCAGTCTTGCCAATGGGAACTGTACCAATGGAGAGGCTTATGAAATAGATGAATTTATCCGTGTAAACCAAACTTCCCAATCGCGCATAGTCTGAGGTAGCTTTCACATCAATTTTTTTGAGAAGGGGGACAATTTTTTCAATCTCTTGCAACTGTTTCCCAGCATTTTCACGGTCTATCTGCAACATAGCACGACCTGTTTCATGCTTGTCTCCACTGCTGTTTTTAGCTTCTTCCAATAGTGATTCTTCAATATCGGCGATGGTTTGTTTAATTTTTGAATAACGGTTGTCAACCTGTTTTTGGCAGTGTTGCAGCAATTCAGTTTTAAGTTCTACTGCGTTCATTTTTTCCTCTTCGTTTTCTTTTTAACTTCTTTCGGTTCTTGTTTTTCCAATTTAAAGGGCCCGTAATAACGCATTTGACGAACGATCCATTGGGTCCTTCGCGCAATGTAAGGTCCAGGCGGATTCGCCTTGTAGCGTTGTGGACTGGGCAAAATAGCAGCTATTGCCGCTGCATTTTCAGCCCCTAGGTTTTTTGCAGGCTTCTTAAACCAATATTGTGAAGCTGCTTCGGCGCCAAATACACCATCCCCCATTTCCACGCTGTTTAGATATACTTCCAAAATGCGCTCTTTGTTCCAAAGAGTTTCAATTAGCAAGGTAAAGTATGCTTCCAGTCCTTTTCTAAACCATGTTCTTCCTGGCCATAAAAAAGCATTCTTTGCAGTCTGTTGTGAAATGGTACTGCCGCCTCGGAGTTTCTTTCCTTTTTCGTTATTTTTTAAAGCTTTTTCAATCGCTTCACGATCAAACCCGCTATGGCTCAAAAAGGTTTGGTCTTCGGCACAAATAACGGCGAGTTTCAAATTCGGCGAAATTTCATCAATCGGTACCCAATCGTGGCGGGTTTCGTAATTTTTATCCCCTTCAATAGAGCGAATTGCCATCAACGGTGTGTATGGTACAGGAACAAATTTGTAGATGAGCACCCAAAGCACCGTAAGTCCGATGAACCAAAGAAAAAATTTGAAAATGAATTTGAATATTTTTTTAATCATACAAACAAGCTAATTGTTTTCCGATGAAGCTCCAATGACAATGCCCATTCCGCCGAATCTTTTGCAACAAAAAATATTTTTTGAAACCATATTATGAATTGGTTTTATTTGATTTTCCATTCCCATAATTCCGCTTCTGCGTTTTTCGATTTCATAAGATTGATGGGGTAAAATTACGGTTTTAAGTAATTGCTCCAACTTGCATTGAGTCAATTCTGACAATTCCATTTCAGCAGTCTCTTGAGCTTTAAAGTCGAGATTCCATCTAGCGCCAAAAAGGATTTTTTTCAATATCTCCCAAATAATAAAGCCTTTATCTAGGTGAAATATTCCTTTTATTTACAAACAAATATAAACATGAAAACATCCCGCTAGCCTACTTTGAAGGAGAATTATAAAAAATGTAAATGAATTCTGAACTGAAAAAGCACCAATATCCCTTGTTTTATTTTGGAGTCTGGTGCTTTATTTTTGGAATTTGAAGTTTATTCTTCCTCCGGTTCGTTCATTTTAAAAGTATTCATAAACGCTGTGGTGTAGTTTCCTGCCACATAATTCGGGTCATCCATCAACTGGCGATGGAAGGGGATGGTAGTCTTTATACCTTCAATAACGAATTCATCCAAGGCGCGTTTCATTTTGCTGATAGCCTCTTCCCGCGATTGTGCAGTTGTAATAAGCTTTGCAATCATTGAATCATAATACGGCACAATGGTGTAGCCTGCATAAACGTGCGTATCTAAACGCACCCCGTGACCTCCTGGTGCATGTAAGACAGTAATTTTACCTGGCGAAGGGCGGAAGTCATTATACGGATCTTCTGCGTTAATTCTACATTCTATGGAGTGAAGCTGTGGCGTGTAGTTTTTTCCAGAAATCGGCACTCCAGCGGCTACCAATATTTGTTCGCGTATTAGGTCGTAATCAATTACTTGTTCCGTAATTGGGTGTTCTACCTGAATACGTGTATTCATTTCCATAAAGTAGAAATTCCGGTTTTTATCCACCAAAAATTCTATGGTTCCGGCACCTTCGTATTTTATGTATTCTGCGGCTTTTACAGCTGCGTTACCCATATCGGTACGAAGTTTCTTAGTCATAAAAGGACTTGGTGTTTCTTCGGTAAGCTTTTGGTGGCGACGCTGAATGGAGCAGTCGCGTTCACTTAAATGACATGCTCTTCCGGTGCTATCGCCCACAATTTGAATTTCGATATGGCGCGGCTCTTCAATGAGCTTTTCCATATACATTGCATCGTTTCCAAAGGCAGCGGAAGCTTCCTGGCGGGCACTATCCCAAGCTTTTTTAAGTTCTTCTTTTTTATAAACGCCCCGCATCCCTTTTCCACCACCACCTGCAGTGGCTTTAAGCATTACAGGATAACCAACTTCTTCGGCCAGTTTTTCACATTTCTCGTAGGATGCTATAATGCCTTCACTTCCAGGAACAGTAGGGACTCCGGCGGCCTTCATAGTGGCTATTGCGGAAGCTTTATCGCCCATGCGATCAATCATGTCTGGTGAAGCGCCAATGAATTTTATTCCATGCTCTTGACAGATTTTTGAAAACTTGGCGTTTTCGGAAAGAAATCCGTAACCAGGGTGAATTGCATCTGCATTGGTTATTTCCGCAGCTGCAATAATATTGGACATTTTTAGGTAGCTTAAATTGCTTGGTGGCGGTCCAATACATACCGCTTCATCTGCAAAGCGCACGTGTAAACTTTCCGCATCAGCGGTTGAATAAACGGCAACCGTTTTTATACCCATCTCTCGGCAGGTGCGGATAATTCGCAGTGCGATTTCGCCCCTATTTGCAATCAATATTTTTTTAAACATAACGTTTCTTAAATAACAAATTCCACATAACAAATTCCAAAGGTTTGGGATTTGAACTTTGGGATTTGGGGTTTAACTAAGATGGATCTACTAAAAACAAGGGTTGGTCAAATTCAACAGGAGAAGAATCGTCTATCAAAACCTTTACGATTTTTCCGGAAACTTCACTTTCAATTTCGTTGAAAAGTTTCATCGCTTCAATCACACAAAGCACATCGCCTATGTTGATAGTATCACCAACCTCAATAAAAACAGGTTTGTCTGGGGAAGGCTTTCTATAGAAAGTGCCAATGATTGGCGATTTAATAGTTATAAATTTAGAATCCGTTGCGGGAGCTTCTGATGAAGGTGGAGCTTGTTGAGATGCAGCAGTGGCCTGAGGTTGCATTTGCATGTGTGGTTGCGACATTGCAGGCATTTGCTGAATGTAAGTTGTTTCGCCTCTGCCATCTTCAGATCCCGTTTTGATAGTGATCTTTATGTCATCAGTTTCAAGTTTTACTTCGCTGGCGCCGCTTTTTGCCACAAACTTGATCAAGTTTTGAATGTCCTTTAAATCCATAATATAAAGTTTAGTCTTTTGGGTTGGTTAAATTATTTTGAATCGTAGGCCCATTTCAAGTAAACGGCGCCCCAAGTGAATCCTCCACCGAAGGAGGCAAATATCAAATTATCTCCTTTCTTAAGTTGTTTTTCATAATCAGCCAAACACAACGGTAAAGTTGCAGAAGTTGTATTGCCGTATTTATGGATGTTTATCATTACTTTTTCATCGGGAAGTTTCATCCGTGAGGCCGCAGCATCAATGATCCGTTTGTTGGCTTGGTGTGGCACGAGCCAATTTACGTCTTCTCCTGATAAATTATTTCGCTTCATCACTTTTTCACAAACATCTGCCATATTAGAAACAGCAAATTTGAAGACAGTTTTTCCTTCCTGAAAAACGTAATGTTGTTTATTGTTCACCGTTTCAATTGAAGCGGGAAGTAAAGATCCGCCTGCATCAATTTTTAGGAAAGGTCTTCCCACTCCGTCCGTGCGAAGGTATTCGTCCTTAACCCCAAAACCTTCGGTATTAGGCTCAAATAGAACTGCTCCGCCCCCATCACCAAAAATGATGCAGGTAGTTCTGTCAGTATAATCAATGATTGACGACATTTTATCTGCGCCAATTAGCAGTACTTTTTTATATTTTCCTGATTCAATATAACGGGCCGCCGTTGACATTCCGAATAGAAAACTGGAGCAGGCTGCAACCAAATCAAAAGAAAAAGCGTTTACAGCGCCAATTTCTGTGGCTACATAAACCCCTGTTGCTGCTACTGGCATATCTGGCGTTGCTGTCGCCATAATAACCATATCAATTTCGGCCGGGTCTGTGTTGCTTTTTTGAAGAAGGTCCTTTGCCGCTTGGATAGCAAGATAGGAGGTGCCTTTGTCTTTATCTTTTAGTATTCTCCTCTCCTTAATTCCGGTTCTTGTGGTAATCCAATCGTCATTGGTATCTACCATTGTTTCCAGAACTTTGTTCGAGAGTACGTAATCTGGAACGTAGCTCCCTACAGCGGTAATAGCTGCCGTGATAGTATTCATAAAGCTGAATTAAAATTCACAAAAAAGACCAAAAATCTTTTAAAAAGAGTGAAAATTACTAAATTTTACTTGAATTTCGGCATTAATTAAGTTGTTTTTGATTTTTTGTAAAATTCAAAAACAAAAAAACCCTCACGTTAGGGTGAGAGTTTTTCAATATTAAATGTAAGTTTATGCTTCTACTTGCTCAGTTGCGTCAATCACAACTTGACCACGATAGTACATTTTGCCTTCATGCCAATGCGCTCTGTGAAATAAATGCGCTTCGCCCGTTGTTGGGTCTATTGCAATTGTAGGGGCAGTAGCTTTGTAATGCGTTCTTCTCTTATCTCTTCTGGTTTTCGAGATTTTTCTCTTTGGATGTGCCATTGCTATTTATTATTTATCCGTTAATAGTTTTTTTAATGAATCCCATCGGGGATCGGTATTGTTGTCTTCGGGCGTTTCTTTTTCATCTATCGCCTTTGGACTTAGTTCTTCAAGTTTGTCGAGTATGTCGCTTTTTAATGTGCCGTCTTTTACGCCGGGATGAATTTTTCGTGAAGGCATAGCCAAAACAATCGATTCATATATGTATTGCTGAATGTTCACTTCATAAGTTCCGTGAGGCAAAATGAGTAAATCTTCATTTTCGTCATTGTATTCCTCATCGAATTTTACCACAAACTTATATGTTCCCGAGATCTCTTGATCAAAGGGTTCGTTAGTCGTGTCGCAAGCAACGTTTGCGGTTCCATTAAATGTTAATGTGAACTCTAACAACGTGCTCATTTTTTCCAGCAGTACGTCAAGATTAATGGCGGCGTCATTAAATTCGTCATACTCAAAATGCTCAAAGAACGCTTTTTTTAATTCAAAGTTAAACTGGTGTTTGCCTAATTTCAACCCTACGAAAGGGATGGTAAACTCTTTCAAATCCTTCATTTTCACACCTATTTAGGACCTTAACCTTACGGATAAGGCGGGTGCAAAGATAAAAAATTATTTGAATAGCGATTAGTTTTTTTATTTCTTTTTTGAGAAGGCTCTTTTGCGGTTTGATTGAAGTGGATTTTTGGATGTTTCCTTGTAATCTTGACGCATTTCAAAAATTGAAATGGCGCTGTAAACCGCTTCCCGAAAGGATTCAAAATTTGCGCCATTTTTTCCAGCCAAATCGAAAGCCGTACCGTGATCTGGTGAGGTGCGGATACGATTAAGTCCAGCGGTAAAATTTACGCCCTTGCCAAAAGCGAGAGTTTTAAAAGGGATCAATCCCTGGTCGTGATAGGAAGCGATTATGGCATCAAAATTTTTGTAATTTCCGGATCCGAAAAAGCTATCTGCTGCATATGGGCCGAAAACCATTTTTCCGTTATTGCGAATATTGTCCAAAGCCGGGCGTAAAATAGTGTCATCTTCATCGCCAATCACACCGTTATCGCCCGTGTGTGGATTGATGCCCAAAACGGCGATTTTTGGCTTTTCGATTCCGAAGTCCTCAATTAAGGTGTGGTAAATCGTATTTATTTTCTTGTCTATCCGC
Organism: Aequorivita sp.; assembly: GCA_026646335.1. Classification (GTDB taxonomy): domain Bacteria; phylum Bacteroidota; class Bacteroidia; order Flavobacteriales; family Flavobacteriaceae; genus Aequorivita. The sequence continues at coordinate 36,847 of JAPKFY010000004.1, forward strand.
TCTCTCGTAATGTTTTTTACCACATCCTTTACCGCAACGTGATCTGTTAAAAGCCCAACCCGTAAGTTTTCAGAAATCAGAAGCATCAAGCTTTCGCCTTCAAGTTCCTGTGCCAAATAATCGGTATGGCCTGGAAAACTAAAACCTTCAGATTGAATGTTGCTTTTGTTGATAGGCGCAGTAACTAGCGCATCTATCTTTTTATCTTTTAAAGCCATAACGGCCGCCTTTAAGGACTTTATGGCATACTCGCCGCCTGTTTGGTTCTCTTCACCAAAAGAAACATCAACGTGCTCTTTCCAGACGTTCAATACGTTTATTTTCTTGGGAATTAGATCTTCTATTTTATCAATTCCGTGGAAATTGATATCTGTTTCAAAATGTTTCTTAAAAAAAGACATCAACTTAACCGATGCAAAGATAACTGGCGTACAAAATTCCAACATGCGCGAATCCTCAAACGTTTTCAGAATTATTTCGCTTCCAATCCCGTTAATGTCGCCGATGGAAATGCCGACCACTATTTTATCCTCTCTGCTCATTCTGTTTGGCTTTTTTAATTGCTACTTTTGCACTACAAATGTAACTAAATACTACAATGTTTACAGGAATTATTGAAACCGTTGGAGAAATAAGCCAACTTACCCACGAAGGCGAGAATCTTCATATAGAAATTAAAAGCCCGCTTGCACAGGAATTGAAAATAGACCAAAGCGTATCACACAATGGTGTCTGTTTAACAGTGGTGGGGATAAAGGAAGTTACATATATTGTTACCGCCATTAAAGAAACTTTGGATAAAACAAATCTGAAAACGTGGAAAAAGGGCTCTTTGATTAACCTGGAAAGAGCAATGAAATTGGGCGACAGGCTGGATGGCCACATTGTACAGGGTCACGTGGACGGAATAGCCAATTGTAAAAGCATTGAAGTCTCAAACGGCAGCTGGATTTTTACTTTTGAATATAAAAATTCAGAATTCAATACTGTTGAAAAAGGATCTATTACAGTGAATGGGGTTAGCTTAACGGTTGTGAATTCTAAAAAAGGGGAATTTAGTGTTGCGATTATCCCTTACACTTTTGAGAATACAAATTTTAGAACAATTAAAGAGGGAAGCGAAGTAAACCTGGAATTTGATATTATAGGAAAGTATGTAAAAAACCTTATGACGCCTTATTTATAGAAGAACGGTTTCTTTTATAAATTATATAGATACCAAAAAGGACGCCTATTATTAGAAGAATCCAAATATTTTCGTCTATCGGTAATTGAGGCCCTCGATTTTGTGAAGGTGGTGGAGGCCCTTGACCACCAGAGGCGGTTTGGATAACAAGCATTAATACATTATAAATAAGTGATGCCATGGTAGTTCATTAACGATTTGGGAATCGTGTTTATGCGCCTAAAGTAATAATTTTTTTTTACCCACAAATAAAAAATGAGTTATTGGAGGTCTAATAACTCCTTTTTAACGTGAAAATTGTCGTTTAATCGGATTTTAACTACCTAAATAATTAATCAGTTAAAAAAGTGGCCCCAAATGGACTCACTTTGACTGCGCTAAATGTATCCCGAAACTTCGGGACTCGCCATTATCATCTCGATTCAACAAAAATCTCAATATAAAGAACGCATCGATATTAAAAAGTGGTCCCACATGGGCTCGAACCATGGACCCCCTGATTATGAGTCAGGTGCTCTAACCAGCTGAGCTATGGGACCGTATGCTTAAATAATTTCAATTAACAACTTCCCGTTTACTCAATTTAACTGCAAATACGGGAAAATTACAGTCTGCAAATGTAAAACTCTTTATATATACAGCAAAACTATTTTTGGTTATTCTCAATTTCTTGGCACAGCTCTACTAAAACCCCATTTGCAGATTTAGGGTGAAGAAAGGCTACCAGCTTATTATCAGCTCCCTTTTTTGGCACTTCATTCAGCAATATAAACCCTTCATTTTGAAGGCGCTTCATCTCTGCCTTAATATCGTTTACAGCAAAAGCAATATGATGTATTCCCTCTCCTCTTTTTTCTATAAACCTTGCAATAGGACTGTCTGGAGTAGAAGCTTCCAATAATTCAATTTTGCTTTCGCCACAGCGAAAAAAAGAGGTTTCAACACCTTCGCTTTCTACTTTTTCACTTTTGTAGGGTGGGCTTCCCAGCAAGGCTTCATATATTTTGTTGGCTTCGGAAATATTCTTAACTGCAATACCAATATGTTCAATTTTCTCCATAAATTCTTCTTGAATGGTTCAAAAATACAAACTTAATTCCATTCAATTTCAACAAGCTTGTGGCTTCATTAACATTCCGTACGGTTTTATGTTCTATTTTTGCACTATGGTAGAAACTAACAGACAAAAAAAAATAGCCGGCGTTTTGCAAAATGACTTGGCAAACGTGCTTCAAAGTATGCTACGCGAAGCTGGGCAGATGAGTATTATTATTTCAGTAAGTAAAGTGACCGTAACTACAGACCTTTCCATTTCAAAGGTCTATGTAAGTGTGTTTCCGGCAGATAAAGCCGAAGCAATTGTGGCAGAGCTCAATAAAAATAAGCCAAACATAAAACATCAGATTGCGCAACTTACAAAAAATCAGCTTCGCAAGATGCCCGATCTTTCTTTTTATAATGATGATTCTTTGGAATACATTGAAAGGATTGACAAAGCCGTAAAAGGTGAAGATAATCCTTTGAAAAATCCAGATTTACTTCCGAAACGAAAACAATCATAACTTGAATTTTTCGTTTTACATCGCCAAGCGTTATTTGTTTTCAAAAAGCAGCAACAATGCCATCAATATCATTACGGGTATTGCCGCAGCTGGAGTAGTGGTTGGCGCAATGTCTTTGTTTATAGTGCTTTCGGGTTTTTCGGGTTTGAAAGATTTCAGCCTTCAGTTTACGGATGAATTTGATAGCGACCTAAAAATCTTTCCTGAAAGCGGAAAGACAATTACCTTTTCCGAAGCACAAAAAGCACAACTGAAAAATATTGAAGGGATTGAAAACTTTTCAGAAATTATTGAGGAACGCGTTTTCCTTCATTACAAAGGGAAAAACCATATAGCATACATAAAAGGAGTGGATTCGCTCTACGGAAAAGTGACCCAGCTGGACAGTATTATGTATTTTGGAGAATGGTTCGTCCCCGATGAGCATCAAGTGGTGGTAGGACTTTCCACCATTGCAAAGCTGTCTATGGGCGTGAATGATTATTCAGATTTGTTGGAGATATATGTGCCAAAACCAGGAACGGGACAATTAAATGCGCTTGACCCATCCGACGCATTCACAAAAGAAAATGTAGTGGTTTCTGGGGTCTATCAAGTAAATGAAGATTTGGATACGAAGTATGTTTTTTCCGATTTGGACTTTGCCCGAAACCTACTGTCTTTGGACAGCACAAAAATTTCTTCCATTGAAATGAAACTTTTGCCCACGGCTTCCGAAGAAAAGGTGCGCAGCGAAATCGAGAAAATCTTTCCCACAGGAATCCTACTTAAAAACCGAATCCAGCAAAACGACGCCCTTTACAAAATGTTGAATACCGAAAATATTGCGGTCTATTTAATCTTCACCTTGGTTTTGATCATTGCGCTTTTCAACGTGATTGGCTCCATAATAATGATGGTTCTGGACAAGCGTAAAAACATAAAAACGCTCTACAACTTGGGTGCTTCGCTACCAGAAATACGCCGAATATTTTTCCTGCAAGGTACCTTGATGACCGTACTTGGCGGTTTGTTAGGTATTTTATTAGGAATTCTCGCCGTGCTGGCACAATTGAAATTTGAATTCGTTGCCATAACCAGCACCCTGCCCTATCCGGTAAAACTGAAACTGATAAACATTGTGGTTGTTTTTGTGACGATAAGTGTTTTGGGAATTATCGCTTCAAGAATTGCTTCGAGCAGAGTTAGGGAGAAGTTGTTGCTTTAATCTGGAAAATTGCAATTCCTCTGATTTGATATGTATTTATATGATAAGGAATTCTGGATCTGCACCCAAACTTATCAAGGCGTCACAAATCTCTTCCGTAAAAATCTCAGGGCCGCACACATAAAAACGAGAGCTAAAATCCCCAATGGTCTCTATAAGAAACTTCCTGTCTATTCTGCGTTCGCGAAAACCGATCACTCCCTCTTGGGTAAATACATTTCTATAGGCCGGGCCCAACATCTTTGTCAATTCATCGTGTAAAATGATGTCATCCTTGGTTTTATTTGAATACAAAAGCGCAAGGTTCCGCAGATTTCCACTCTCGAAAAGTGCCCTAAAGATTGCGATAAAAGGGGTTATGCCTGTTCCGCCAGCAATGAATATTCCAGGCCCTTTATAGTGAATTGTTCCATATACTTTGTGAAGTAACAATTCAGCACCCGCATTTAGCTTGCCCAATTGTGAGGTCACTCCCTTGTGGTCTTCGTTTATTTTGATGATAAATTCCAGATGATTCCAATGTTGTAGTGATGTAAAGGTGAACGGCCGTATCTGGTCCTCCCAGCCCGGCAGATTGATGGATATAAGTGCCGATTGCCCGGGAGTATATTCAAAGTCTTTTGGCTTTTCTAATAAAAAGCTTTTAACGTTATGGGTAATATAATAGGTGTTGAGTATTTTGAGCCTTTGCATCGCGATAGTTTGAACTTCAAAGTTAAAAAGGATTTATATATAAAGACACTTAAATTTCATAATCCATTTATGCAAACTCATAAGCACCAATACTTCGCCTACGCTCCGTAACCTTATATAAATTCATAGGCGCCAAAAGCTTCCAAAACCTCATCAAAAGCCTCAAAAACAGAGGCAGAATCATCGCTGGTAACCATTTTCATGCGGTATTCCTTAAAGTTTGGAATTCCTTTAAAATAGTTGGTATAGTGGCGGCGGGTTTCAAAAACGCCAAGAGTTTCGCCTTTCCAATCTATAGCCATTTGCAGGTGGCGTTTGGCGGCTTCAACCCGCTCTGCCATTGTTGGTGGCGGCAAGTGTTCTCCTGTTTTAAAATAGTGCTTTACTTCCTTAAAAAACCATGGGTATCCAATACTTGCTCTACCTATCATTGCGCCGTCCAAACCGTATTTATCGCGCATTTCCATCGCTTTTTCGGGCGTGTCCACATCGCCATTCCCAAAGATGGGAATGTGCATTCGCGGATTGTTTTTTACATCGGCAATGGGTTTCCAGTCCGCATCGCCTTTATACATTTGGGCGCGTGTACGGCCATGGATGGAAAGTGCTTGGCAGCCAACATCCTGCAAACGTTCGGCAACCTCAACAATCTTTATGGAGTCGTGGTCCCAGCCCAGACGGGTTTTTACCGTAACGGGAAGTTTGGTGTGCTTTACCATGGCTTCTGTTAGGCTTACCATTAAATCGATATCTTTCAAAATTCCCGCGCCGGCACCTTTACTAACTACCTTTTTTACAGGACAACCAAAGTTAATGTCAATCATATCCGGCCCACTGGCCTCAACGATTTCAACACTTCGCAGCATAGATTCCAGGACTGCACCGAAAATCTGAATGCCCACTGGGCGTTCTTTTTCGTAAATATCAAGTTTCATCACGCTTTTTGCGGCATCGCGAATAAGCCCTTCAGATGAGATGAATTCAGTAAAGACCACATCAGCGCCCTGCTCCTTGCATAGTGCGCGGAACGGTGGGTCGCTAACGTCTTCCATCGGTGCGAGCAGCAACGGAAATTCAGGCAGTTGTATGTTTCCTATTTTTGGCAATTCTTTTTTATTTGGAACTGCAAAAGTAGTAAATATCAATAAACTATGATTTGAAAAGATTTTTGATGAAGTAAACGAAATTATTCGCCCTTCAGCCTATCGCCTTCGTCTGTTTCTATTTTTTTGCTGTTATCGCGTAGCCGCGCATTGCCGAAGTTATACTTAAACCCTAAACGGAACAGCCTGCTTTCTTGATTTGCAAAAAACCGATTGTCCTGATTGTAGTATTTTGATACAGAGGGAACATTGTTGAGGGTGTTAAAAATATCATCAACACCTGCGGTCAAGCTCGCGCGTTTGTCCCAAAAATCTTTTCTAAAAGAAATATTGACATAGTTTTGATTTTTAAAAGATCGGTTTCCATAAACAAAATTCGAAATATAAACACTCGTTAAATCTGCCGTAAAAGTGCGGTCTTTGGAAAGGGTAAAGTTGTTGGTGAGAAAGATGTATTGCCCAAAAGTATCATTTGTATATTTCTCTTCGGCACTTAGCAATGCGTAAAAATCAGTGGCCAAATAAAAAGTAGAAGTGTTAAAATGCAACCACCACCAAGTGTTGAATGAATTAAAATATGTTATATCAAAAGAGTATTGATAGCTTCTTATCATATTGGCATCTATACCGCTCAGTGTACTGTTGTCGTTATCTTGAAGCATTAAATTGTCAAGACTGTTTTCAATATTTTGATAATAAAGTTCAAAAAAGAGCTTGCTCTTGTGGTCAAAGGATAGCGTAATTTTATCTTCAATTGCTGGGACCAAATTTGGATTTCCTTCGTTGAAGTTTCGCTCTGTTATAAAATATTTGAACGGATTTAAACTTTGGTAACGCGGCCGCTGCACAGAGCGGCTATAACTAAGGCCAAGCCCATTGTTATCGTTTATTGTATAATGAAAAGATGCGGAAGGGAAAAGTTCAAAATAATTTTGGTTGTTCACCTCCCCCAAAGAACGTGAAATGGCATCAACATCAGTATATTCACCGCGAAGCCCAGCCGTTATGCTCCATTTTTCCCAATCTTTTTCAAAATTAATGTATTCGGCGTAGATGCTTTCTTTGTAGTTAAAATCATCTGAAAGGGAATTGTTTAAAGTAGAAACATCGTTCTCGGTATTGAAAAAATCCAGCATGCTCTCAGTGTCAATATTACTGTATTTAACTCCGGCCTCAAAAGTACCGCCCCACAATTCGGTAGAAACATCAGCTTGTCCGGTAAAAATGTTGTTGTTCTGTTTGGAATCTGTGTAAAAACTGCTGTTTCTCAAAAAATCTCCATTCGCCAATAAATAGTCAGAGCTAACGCTTTGATTCTGGGTGTAATCATAATAAATATAATTCCCAGAAACAGCCAATGTAGCACCTTTATCATTTAAAACACGATTGTAATCCAGTGCAAAAGTTAAGTTGTTTTTGTCCAAATTTACATAGCTCAAAGTAGTAATTGTGGAATCTAATTGGTGTTGTGGATTAAAGATTAATGAATTGCCATGGTTTTCGTAAGCAACTTTTGGCGTAAGCGAAACATTTGAAGTAAGACTGATTGAGTTTTTATCATTCAAGCTAAAGTCCAACACAACATTTCCATTGTGATTGTTACTTTCCGAAGTACGGTTAAAATTGGTTTCCCAAGTAGATTTTGTTGAAACCTCGTCCGGCTGAAAGAATTGAATGTAATTATCATCTTCCTTATATTCCTTTCTTTCCCCGTAAGTATAGCTTGCGTAAACATTTAGCCATTTGTTCTTGTAAAAGTGGGAAGTGCCAAAATTGTATTTTGGATAAATACCTTGTTCATAAGTTGCATCTACCGAACCTTTGTACCCAATAGAAATAGCTTTTGATGTAATAATATTCAGCACAACTCCCGCATCGGCATCATATTTTGCTGAAGGATTCGTGATTACCTCTACAGATTTAATGGCTGCGGCATCCGTATTCTGCAATAGCGAATACACTTCTGAAGCTGAAAGATACACTCGTTTCCCGTTAATATAGATTTTTGGCAGTGAAAGTTTTATTTGAATGTTTTCCCCAATAACTATAACTCCAGGAGTTTTCTTCAAAAGATCTATCGTGCTGCCTACGGAAAGGGAAGTGTTTTCTACATCAAAAACTAGTTTGCCGGGGGCTTTGCGTATGGTTGGAAGTTTTGCGTAAACAACCGTTTCGTCAAGCATTTCTGAGCTTTCTTTCAGTGTGATACTGCCCAAATTTTTATTTGAAGAAAGCACGAAGGTTTCAACATAATCCTCAAAACCAATATAACTGAAGTTGAGCCTATAATTTCCGGCCGCCAGACCATCCAGAATAAACGAACCATCGTCATCTGTGGTGGTTCCTTTTGAAGGGGCTTCCGCATCACCCTCATAGGCCAATACGTTCACAAAAGTTAATGGAGAATTTTCCGCATCAGTTACCTTACCAGAAACTGAAAAGTCCTGAGCCATCAAAACACCGCCCTGGAGGCAGCAAAAGAGCATAAAAAGTCTTTTCATGACATAAGTAGATATCTGGGGAGACACCCTTTACTTTGATTTTTCTGGGGAGAAAACGTATTAACTTAGCTGAAATACAACTATTGAGTACAAATATGTTAAAAATATATTAAACAAAAACTATCATGATGCATTAATTTTAAGTGTTTTAATCAAAATATTTATAATCACTCTTTTAATCTATATTTGCAACTTGTAAGCACGAGAAGGAATTTTTATGAAGAACATTCGAAATTTTTGCATTATTGCCCATATTGACCACGGAAAAAGCACCTTGGCAGATCGTCTATTGGAAGCCACCGGCACCGTGACCGACCGCGAGAAGCAAGACCAACTTTTAGACAATATGGACCTAGAGCGCGAGCGCGGCATTACCATAAAAAGCCATGCCATCCAGATGGACTATGTTTACAAGGGTGAAAAATATACGCTGAACTTGATCGACACTCCCGGCCACGTGGATTTTTCATATGAAGTTTCCCGATCCATCGCTGCTTGCGAAGGTGCGTTGCTTATTGTGGATGCCGCACAAAGCATTCAGGCACAGACCATCTCCAACCTTTATTTAGCTTTGGAAAATGATTTGGAAATAATTCCAGTTTTGAACAAAGTGGATCTTCCTTCTGCAAACGTAGAGGAAGTGACCGATGATATTGTGGATCTTTTGGGCTGCAAAGCTGAAGAAGTAATTCCCGCAAGTGCCAAAACCGGCATTGGCATTGACGAAATATTGAGCGCCATTATTGAGCGCATTCCACCGCCAACAGGCAATCCTGACGAGTCTTTGCAGGCCTTGATTTTTGATTCTGTTTACAATCCCTTCCGCGGCGTTGAAACTTATTTTAGAGTACTTAATGGCGAAATACGAAAAGGACAGCACATTAAATTTATGGCTACCGGAAAAAGCTATTACGCAGATGAAGTGGGAACTTTGAGACTGAAACAATTTCCAAGAGATGTAATTAAAACTGGTGATGTAGGTTATTTAATTACCGGAATAAAAGAAGCCAAAGAAGTAAAAGTTGGCGATACCATTACCGATTCCAAAAGCCCGACGGTCAATATGATTGCAGGTTTTGAAGACGTAAAACCGATGGTTTTCGCCGGAATTTACCCTGTTGACACCGAAGATTACGAAGAGTTGCGAAGCTCTATGGAAAAACTACAGTTGAACGATGCCTCGTTGGTTTTCGTTCCGGAAAGTTCCATGGCGCTCGGTTTCGGTTTCCGTTGTGGATTTTTGGGAATGCTTCACCTTGAAATTATTCAGGAAAGGTTGGAAAGGGAGTTTGATATGACGGTGATTACCACTGTTCCAAACGTTTCATACCACGCCTACAGCAATAAAGAGCCAGAAGTTCCAATTTTGGTAAACAATCCTTCAGACCTGCCAGACCCTTCAAAAATTAATCGTGTTGAAGAGCCGTATATTAAAGCCACAATTATTACTAAATCTGACTTCGTTGGGTCTGTGATGTCTCTTTGTATCGAAAAAAGAGGGGAAATTACCAATCAAACCTATTTAACAACCGAGAGGGTAGAACTCACTTTCGATATGCCTTTGGCAGAAATTGTTTTCGACTTTTACGACAGGTTGAAAACAGTCTCAAAAGGATATGCTTCCTTTGATTATTCACCTATCGGGATGCGCCAATCGCACCTTGTAAAAGTGGATGTTCTCTTGAACGGAAATATTGTGGATGCACTTTCGGCTTTACTTCACCGTGATAATGCCTACGATATTGGGAAGAAAATCTGCGAAAAACTGCGTCAACTTATTCCGAGGCAGCAATTTGATATTCCAATCCAGGCGGCCATCGGCGCAAAAATCATTGCACGTGAAACCGTAAAAGCACTCAGAAAAGACGTTACTGCCAAATGTTACGGGGGCGATATTTCGCGTAAGCGTAAACTTTTGGAAAAGCAGAAAAAAGGGAAGAAACGCATGCGCCAAGTAGGTAACGTAGAAATTCCGCAGGAAGCTTTTATGGCGGTGCTTAAATTGAATGATTAAGCTTTTTTAGAAGCTTAATTTCCACAACTAGCCCCAGCTTGTTCCAGCCCAGATATATAAGTATCATAGGCCGTTCCCGTGTTTTGTCCATTAACGGATGCATTGCCATCCTTTTCTTTACAAACTTGAAAATCAGACGTTTCAGGAGAAGAACAGTTGGTACAACTGATGCCGTCATCCTTTTTACAAGAAAAAATGGATAGGCTACAAGCTATTGCTATAATCAAGGAAGTTTTTTTCATCAAAAAAGGTTTTTATCAAAACGTTTTTATTGCACAATTATTTTTTGGATTTCCCTTCGTTTTCTGTTCGCGTTGCATTTACAACATCTTCAAAATCCATCGGTTTGCCTAGATAGACCAAACTGCTACCTTGCTCTACTTCTAGCTCGGCTGGTGCGCTAATAAGGTCTAAAAATCCATTAGGGCGTTTCAGGAAAAGTGGAATGGCATTTTCGTTTTCACCAATAATGTTCAGAACACGCAAAAATTGGTTGTGGTTTCCCACCGGAATTTCTTGTATTGATGGGAAATCCTGCGCAACTTCAGTAAAACGTGTATAATCGTGGGTGTATGAAAACAATTCCTTAGCAGAAAGATTTTGGCGTTGTCGCATTTCTTCCGAAGTCATCAACCTAAAGGTCCCGTTTTCACCAAAATACCTCCCGAAACGGTTAATGGCCTGTTTGTTTATTTCGTCACTGCCGGTCATTGCCAATAGATAGCCAACATCATTCAATTCTATATTATCAGTAAGTTCATCCGCATAAATGTTTGCGGTAAAGGCTTCCAAGCCCAGCTCTTTTGCCCTGTTTATATTTAATTGGTTGGAATCTATTAGAACCACATGTCGATTATTTTTATGCAAATAAGTGGCGATCAATCTAGACACTTTTGATGCTCCCACCATCAGTATTCCCTCAGATTTTTTCAAAAATACACCCATCCATCCGGCCATAACCCTTGCTGTTGTGGCGTTTATAATCACGGTTACCAAAACCACTGCAAAAACCAAGGGAGTTATATATTCTGCGCCAACAACCCCTTTTGAGACCAGTTGAGTTCCAAAAAGTGAAGAAATACCCGCAGCAACAATCCCACGTGGCCCGACCCAACTAATGAAGAGTTTTTCATTTGTTTTAAGCGAAGAGCCAATAGTGCTGGCAAAGACCGTCAACGGTCGCAGCACAAAAATAACAATGGCCAAGAGAATTGCGGTTTTCAAGTTATAGACTAACAAAAGATCTTCCACACTTATGTTTGCTGCAAGCAGAATAAAAAGTATGGAAACCAGTAAAACACTGAGTGATTCCTTAAAATAAAGAAGTTCCTTTAGGCTTGGCAAATCGCTGTTACCAAGAAACATTCCCATAACTACCACAGCCAAAAGTCCGGATTCGTGCGCAAAGAGATCACTAATTACAAAAACCGCCATTACAAGTGAAAGTGAAACCACATTGGACAAATAATGAGGTACGAGTTTCTTTTTTATTGAAAAATAGAGTGCATATCCGGCTGTAATCCCAAAAGACATTCCTATTAAAACAATTTTTCCGAAATCTAGCAACGCTTGCTTTGTATAGCCCGAATCGCCTTCAACACTTATAAACTCATAAACAAGTACGGCTACAAGTGCCCCAATGGGGTCAATAAGGATTCCTTCCCATCGAAGGACGGCAGCAACGTCTTTTTTAAGGGGAATATTTCTTAAAATAGGAGTGATTACCGTGGGTCCAGTTACAATTATTAGTGCCGAAAACAGGAAAGATATGCGCCAATTAAGTCCAAAAACATAATGTGCGGCAACACCTGCGCCAATAAAAGTGATGGCGGCCCCGATGCTTATAAGCTTGCCAATAACAGGTCCAACTTTTGATATTTCATCTCTTTTAAGGGTCAAGCCACCTTCAAAAAGAATAATACCCACGGCCAGCGACACAAAATAGAAAAGATTTTGACCTGGGAAAAGCCCCTTTTCACCGTTCCAAATAGGTTGGAGCCATTGCGTTCCATCTGCAGACAAAAATGTAGAAAGCGGACCGACCAAGAGGCCAATCAAAATTAAAGGTAAAATTGCGGGGATTTTGAATTTCCAAGCAACCCATTGGGCTAAAATTCCTAAAATAATAATTCCTGCAAGTTCTACCATTTAATAAGGGTTTCGGTAAATTAAAGATTTTTCGTTTCCACTAAATATTAATGAATTGTTAAAAATAGTATAATTAATTTATACTTCGGTGCGCGGAATGTAACGCTTTTGTTAATTTGCGGCTCATTTCTTCTGATTATGAATTTATTCCCTATTGAAGCTGGTAATTTTAAACTTGATGGCGGCGCTATGTTTGGAGTTGTGCCAAAAACCCTTTGGAATAGAACCAATCCAGCAGACGAAAATAATATGATAGACATTGCAGCCCGATGTCTTCTTGTTGAAAACGGCAATCGACTTACGTTGATTGATACCGGCATGGGAAACAAGCAAAGTGAAAAATTCTTTGGATATTATTCCCGTTGGGGCGATTACAACCTTGACGATTCCTTGAAAAAATACGGTTTTCATCGCGATGATATTACCGATGTTTTCATGACGCATCTCCACTTTGACCATTGCGGCGGAAGCGTTCAATGGAACAAAGACCGCACTGGCTATGAGCCAGCCTTTAAAAATGCGACCTATTGGAGCAATAAAGACCACTGGCAATGGGCAACGGAACCAAACCGACGAGAACAAGCTTCTTTTTTGAAAGAAAACATTTTACCAATGCAGGAAAGCGGACAACTTAAATTTGTTGCGCATCCCAATTCAGATTTTGCGAAAGCCAACGAGCTGGACTTCGGGATCCTTTTTGTTGATGGACACACAGACAAACAAATGATCCCTCATATAAGCTACAAAGGAAAAACCTTGGTTTTTGTGGCAGATTTACTGCCAACTGCCGGCCACTTGCCTCTTCCATTTGTGATGGGGTACGATACTCGGCCTTTGCTGACACTTCCAGAAAAGGAAAAATTTCTCAACAATGCCGCGGAAAACAATTTTTACCTTTTTCTTGAACACGACGCACACAACCCGATAATAACGGTTCAAAATACTGATAAAGGTGTTCGCTTAAACGAAACATTATCACTCAACGAATTTTTTAATTAATACTTTACTCATAAAATGAAACTTTTTAAGATCTCCCTTTTTGCAGTTGCAATATCAGCTGTTATGGCAAGTTGTGGCAGCGGTGCTGCAATTGTAGCCACCCCAATACAAAATATTGACGCCAACCCATTAAAAATAACACCTCTAACAGATGCTCAGCTAAAACACTGGCCGGCAATGGACATGGTAAAAGATACCGTTCCGGGAATGAGCGTTGATAAAGCTTACAGCGAAATAATCAAAAATCGTAAAGGCGAAACGGTTATCGTGGGCGTAATTGATAGTGGGGTAGATATTGAACACGAAGATCTTAAAAACGTGATTTGGACCAATCCAGGCGAAATAGCTGGAAACGGTATTGATGATGACAAAAACGGATTTATTGACGATATACACGGATGGAATTTCCTTGGCGATATTGTTGAAGAAAACATGGAATATGTTCGCATCATTAGAAAATTGAAGCCTAAATACGAAGGAAAAAGTGAATCTTCCATCAGTGCTGCCGATAGAAAAGAATACGCACTTTATCAAAAGGCACAAGCAGAATATGAGAAGGAGTCTGGAGAAGTTACTATGAATAAAGCCCGTTATGAGCAGATTATTTCACAGTTGAAGCCTACTCACCAAGCAATGGCTGAAAAACTTGGGAAAGCAGATTATACCAAAGAAGATCTTGCAGCAATAAAAAACCCTTCGCCACAGGAACAACAGCAAATTGCTATGCTTAACCAAATGCTGAATTTTGCAGATTCAGTTCCTGAAGTTCTTGAAGAATTGGAAGGTGGCATGAAATACTTCAACACAAGACTGGACAGCAATTTCAATATGACCAAAGATTTTCGCGGTGTTTTAGGCGATAATCCTGATGATATAACCGACAATATTTATGGAGATAACAATGTGTCTGGGCCAGACCCAAAAAAAGAAGATGCAAAACATGGAACCCACGTTGCTGGAATAATAGCAGCACAACGAAACAATGGAATCGGGATGGACGGTGTGGCAAATAACGTTAAGATTTTAGTGGTCCGCGCCGTTTCAAATGGCGATGAATATGATAAGGACGTCGCTTTGGGTATCCGTTATGCCGTTGACAATGGCGCAAAAGTTTTGAACACTAGCTTCGGAAAATACTATTCCCCACACGCTGATTGGGTTTATGACGCCATTAAATATGCTGCTTCAAAAGATGTTTTAATTGTAAATGCCGCCGGAAACGACGGTTTGGATTTGGACACCGTAAACGTTTATCCAAATGATCAAATTGATAATGGTCCCGAAATGGCAGATTCCTTTTTAACGGTTGGTGCGCTTAACTTTAAATATGGCAGCGAAATGGTTGCTAACTTTTCCAACTACGGAAAAATAAACGTAGATGTTTTTGCTCCAGGAGTAAAGATTTGGGCAACTACCCCTTTGAATACGTATGAATTTTTACAGGGAACTTCAATGGCTGCCCCTGAAGTTGCTGGCGTTGCCGCAATGATTCGCTCCTATTATCCTAATCTTTCTGCAAAACAAGTAAAGCAAATTTTGATGGATAGCGGTCTTTCAACCAACACAGAAGTTGTATTGGGTGATGAAGCTTCCAACACGGAATCTTTCACAAATATTTCAAAATCCGGTAAAATGGTCAATATGTATAACGCCCTGATTATGGCCGATAAAATGTCAAAATAATGAAACATATTTTAAACGGAATCTTTTTAACAGCAGTATTCTTTTCGGCATTTGCCCAGAACAACAATAGCTACTGGCAACAGGAAGTTGATTATAAAATGAACGTTCAAATGGACGTGAAAACCTTTCAGTACAAAGGTACCCAGGAGTTGAAATACACAAACAATTCGCCTGACACCTTGAACAAGGTTTTTTATCATCTTTACTTTAATGCTTTCCAACCGGGAAGTGAAATGGACGTACGGTCACGAACCATTGCAGATCCGGATAGCCGCGTGATGGATAGGATTTCAAAATTATCCCCTTCGGAAATTGGATACATCAAGCCAACAATGTTCACGCAAGACAATACAACCGCTAAGTACACAATTAAGGGTACCGTGATGGAAGTAATGCTGAACAAGCCAATTTTACCGGGCGAAAGCACTGTATTCAATATGGAATGGGATGCACAGGTTCCTTTACAGGTTCGCCGTTCTGGCCGCGATAGTTCTGAAGGAGTTGCCTTGACCATGACCCAATGGTACCCAAAACTAGCCGAATACGACTTTGAAGGATGGCATGCCGATCCTTACATTGCACGTGAATTTCACGGCGTGTGGGGCAATTTTGATGTTACCATTACTATTGATGAGGCTTATACCATTGGTGGAACAGGCTATCTGCAAAATCCAGCGGCTGTCGGCCATGGCTACACCGTTCCTGGGCAGAAACCGATGCACCCCGTAAAAGGCAAATACACTTGGCATTTTTTAGCGCCAGACGTTCATGATTTTGCTTGGGCAGCAGATAATGAATATGTACATGATACGTATCCTGGTCCAAATGGAGTGACGCTTCATTTTTTCTACAAAAATGATCCTGAGATTGCTGAAAACTGGAAGAAATTACAACCAATAACTGCTGAACTGATGGAATTTTTCAATGAGCAAGTGGGGGAATATCCATACGAGCAGTATTCAGTTATCCAAGGTGGCGACGGCGGTATGGAATACGCAATGTGTACTATGATTACCGGCGGACGTGAACTTGAAAGCCTAGTTGGCGTAACCGCTCACGAGCTGGCGCATTCGTGGTTTCAGTTTGTTTTGGCCACAAACGAACTCAAACACGAATGGATGGATGAAGGTTTTACCTCCTACATTTCAGATGAGGCGATGAATCATGTTATGAAAGAAAACAGGCCAAACCCACATTCCGGTTCCTACAGAAGTTATTTCTTCATGGCTACAAGCGGCGCTGAGCAACCGCTTACCACCCATGCAGATAGATATGCAAGCAACCGTTCCTATGGGGTAAATGCTTATAGCAAAGGTTCAGTGTTCTTAACGCAATTGGGATACATTATCGGCCCTGAAAATCTTTCAAAAACATTGAAGCGTTTTTATTCAGATTTTAAATTCAAACATCCAACTCCAAACGACTTTATCCGCACTGCTGAAAAAGTTTCTGGTTTTGAACTGGATTGGTATCTAACGGATTGGACACAGACCTCAAACACCATCGATTACGGAATAAGAGCTGTTGAGAGTGAAGGAGAAAACACAAAAGTAACTTTGGAAAGAATTGGCTTAATGCCAATGCCAATAGATCTTTACGTAACTTATGAAGATGATTCGCAAGAATTGTTTTACATTCCTTTGCGAATGATGTGGGGCGAAAAACCAAATCCGTTTACTGATCTAAAAAGAACTGTTTTAGTAGACTGGCCGTGGGCATATCCAACTTATACTTTTGAAATAAAAAACGGTAAAAAAGTAAAAAATATGATGATTGATGCCACGAGAAGAATGGCAGACATTAATCAGGAAAACAATATTTACGAAAAACAATAATCTTTACTTTCCTTTTTTTCAAAGAGACCTCGCAAGTGCTAAATTCTGCGGGGTCTTTTTATATATTTACACGGTGAATCAAAAATTTCCAAAAAAAGAAAAACTAAAAAGCGCCAAAACAATAGAAAATTTGTTTTTGGAAGGAAAGACACATTCCAAATTTCCTGTAAAATTATTTTTTCTTCAAAAGGAAAACATCGAAACCAACCTTGCCGCTTTTGCGGTTCCGAAGCGAAATTTTAAATCAGCTGTAGATAGAAACCGAGTTAAAAGACAGCTTCGCGAAGCATATAGGCTTAACAAACACATCCTTGAAGAAATTCGCGGCAAGAAATTTGTGATGCTCTTTCTTTTTATGGGAAAAGTCAAACCGCATTATATCCAGCTTGAAGAAGCAATGGTTAAACTGCTTAAAAAATTAAGAGATGAAATGAGCCAAGATAAAGATTGAATTTTTAAATAAATCTTTCAAAAGCGAACTCCATCTTCCGAAAAAAAATCAAATATTACTACAGATGAAAATAGTTAGCGCTTTACTTTTATTGTTCGTTTTGGGATGTTCCAACGGCAGTTCCAACAAAAATTACACAACAGATTCTTCAATGGCAGGAATGGAAATTGCAGAAGAAGCAGAAATGAGACAATCTCTAATTCCAGAAGCCGCGCCAGAGGAGCAAGGACAAAAAATCATAAAAACAGCCCGTTTAGCCTTTGAAACCAAAGATGTGGAGGCCACCCATAAAAAGATTCTTCAGCTTGCTTCGCAATACAAAGGCTTGGTACAAAGCGACAACAGTGGAAAAGACTACAACCGTATTTATAAGAATTTGATTGTTCGGGTTCCTACTGAAAATTTTCAGCAGTTTATTGACGGTATTTCCGAAGGCGTTGCGTATTTTGATCAAAAGGATATTTCAAGACAGGACGTTTCCGAAGAATTTGTAGATCTGGAAGCCCGGTTAAAAGCTAAGCGCACACTGGAAGAACGTTATCTTGAATTGCTTAAAAAAGCAAACAACGTAAAGGAAATGCTGGAAATTGAACGCGAGCTTTCCAACATTCGCGAGGAAATTGAAGCAAAACAAGGTCGCTTGCAGTACCTTCAAAATCAAGTTTCCATGAGCACTGTAAATATAGAATTCTATAAAACCACTGCGGAAACAGGAATTACACAATCCTACGGACAAAAAATGAAAAATGCCCTTCAGGGCGGCTGGAACGGGATTTCAGTGTTTTTCTTGGGTGTTTTATACCTTTGGCCTTTATTCCTAGTTGCAATTATTATAGTTTTTGTTCTTCGTATATTTCTGAAGAAGAGAAAGAAAACGCATTAAAATTTCAGAAAATGAAAAAGAGAATCCTAATTCCCATCATAGCCGTCGGTATATTTTTTACCACGGTAAGTTTCAAAAGTGATTTTTTCGAAATCGCGAAACAAATTGAAATCTTTACCACACTCTTCAAGGAATTGAACATGAACTATGTGGACGAAGTAACACCGGCAACCCTTATGGACAAAGCCATAAAGGGTATGTTGGAGGATTTGGATCCCTATACCGTTTACTGGAACGAGCAACAGGTTGAGGACGCCAAAATCAACAATTCGGGTATATACACGGGCATTGGCGCAACCGCACAGAGCAAAAAGGACAAAATAATTATTGTTGAACCCTACAAAGATTATCCTGCCGATAAAGCTGGTTTAAAAGCTGGAGATGAAATCATAAAAATTGGAAACGTAACCATTGCCGATTTGGAAGACGACGCAGGTGAATTGTTAAAAGGCGCCCCAGGCTCCAAAGTGGAAGTAACCTACAACCGCCAAGGAAAAACTGCCATAACCACCATTACCCGCGATGCCGTGGATATTAAGGCGGTTCCTTTTTACAAATTGATAAATAACGATATTGGTTATATCGTGCTTTCACAATTCAACAGAAAAACTACTATTGAAACCAAGGCTGCATTAGTTGATTTAAAGTCGCAAGGAGCAAAAAAAATCATTTTGGACTTGCGCGGAAACCCTGGCGGATTATTGGATGAGGCCATCAATGTTGTAAATCTTTTTGTGGATAAGGGCGAAGTGATCACGACCACAAAATCGGTAATTGAAAAATACAACCAAACTTATAGAACCAAATACGAGCCCGTGGATAAAGAGATTCCATTGGTAGTTTTGGTTAACGGAAGAAGTGCTTCCGCCAGCGAAATTGTTTCTGGTGGCCTGCAGGATTTGGATCGCGCCGTGGTTGTTGGCGCACGCAGTTTTGGAAAAGGACTGGTGCAGCGGCCAAAAAAATTGACTTATGGAACGCAACTGAAAGTAACCATTTCTCGCTATTACACGCCAAGCGGTCGTTGTATTCAAGCTTTGGATTATTGGCACCGCGATGAAAACGGAGATCCCGTTCGGAAAGATGTCAAGGAATACAACGCTTTCAAAACCAAAGGTGGCAGAACCGTATATGACGGCGGTGGCATTTTGCCCGATGTAGAATTAAAATCTGCTGTTTTCAGTCCCATTACAACAGCCTTGCTGAAAGACAACGCTATTTTTGACTATGCCACAAAATATTATTACAGCCACCAAATGACAGATTCGAAAAACTTTAAATTCGGGGAAGCCGATTTTCAGGATTTTCTGAAGTTTTTAAAAGACAACAATTTTGAATACGAAACCGAGACCGAAAAGAAGTTTGCCGAAGGGTTAAAAATATCGGAAGAGGATGATATGGGCAAAGACATTGCCGCCAGTTACAACCAACTTATGGCAGCCATTGACACTGCAAAGGACAAGGCGATCATTGACAAAAAAGTGGAAATAGAATCTTTGTTGACTGACGAAATTTTGAAGCGTTATTTTTATCGCGAAGGGCTGTATAATTATCAAATTGAGCACAATCCGGAGATTTTGGAGGCGGTTGCTGTTTTGAATGATGAGGGAAGGTATAGAAAGATTTTGAAGTAATTATATGTCTGGTCGAGCGCAGTCAAGACCTATTTTTTGAATTAATAAAAAAGCAGAGCAAACGATCTCTTCAAATAATACAAATTAACATTCCCCATATATCACTTAACAAAATCTTAACTATCTGTTTATCAATATTTTCGTACTTTACGAGGTATGATTAAAATAGACAGAGACGAAAACAAGGAGATTCTCATGGAATCTGTGGCCTATTTAGAGAAGCGGGGTTTTGAGCACATCCAGGCCGATGTGGAAGGTTATGAAACTCCAAAATCCTATCACAAAAAAGATAGCGATGTGGTAATTACTCCAGACATAGTAGCAGACCGCGCACATAACCGCCACCCGGTCGCTGATGTGGTGGATCACGCTTAAATCGTGGGCGATAAAGAGATAGGTGAGCGACAGCTCCGCCTGAAGCTCTTCCATCAAGTTG
>JAPKFY010000040.1 GCA_026646335.1 Aequorivita sp.
AATATAAACTAATCGAAGATGTATCTGTGGGTATTCCATCTTCCTGTTTTTCAAATATTTTATACAGATGAAAAAAATAAGCTTGTTTTTTTTGGTGCTCTTAGCAATTTCTTGCAAACAAGAAGTGAAACCTGACTATTCCGTTATTAATGGAACCGTTGGAAACAATACCGCTGAAACTGCTCTTGTTCGCGGCAATGAATTTGAGGCACAAATTCCAATCAATGAAAATGGTGTGTTTACCGATACGCTTCATTTAAAAAGGGATGGTTTTTATGAACTTTATGTGGGTCGCGAGCGCACAGAAATTTATCTCGAAAAAGGAAAGAGCCTTTCCGTCAACCTAAATGCAGATGAGTTTGACGAAAGTCTAAAATACTCGGGCGATTTGGCAAATGTCAATAATTTTTTAGCGGCCAAATATCTTTGGAACGAACAAAAACTGGACTTTAAAGAGGTATTCTCCTTGGATGAGGAAGATTTTCTGAAAAAAATAGAAACCAATCAAAAAAGTATTGATAGTTTATATGCCGCAAACAAGATTGATAATGAGAACTTTAAAGCGCAGCTAGGGAAAGAGGAAAAATATTCCCGCGCCATTTTGATTGAAAACTTTAAGGATGCACATCGTTATTTTTCGGGAGATGAAACTTATAGGGTTTCAAGTGATTTTTATGACAATCTGAAAGACATCGATTTTAAAGACACGATTGCATATAGAAATTCTGTGGGCTACCAAAATTTACTGGAAGCACATTTCAATAGATTGGTGAACGAAGAAACTTTTGAAAGTGGCAATAACAATCAAACCGTTATGTATCTCAAAAAAGTAAATGAAGCCTTGCCAAACGGTTATGCGAAAGATAAAATAATGAGTTCTTATTTACAATTCGGTCTAAAACCAGACGGAACCTTAGATGAAGCCTACAGCATCTACAAAAACAGCAATCCAAACCCAGAAAATTTGGCGAAACTTACTGAGCACTACAACAAATTGAAAACCATTACAGCAGGAAACCCCTCGCCTACTTTTAATTATGAAAACCATAAAGGTGGAACTACAGACTTGGCGAGTTTAAAGGGCAAATTTGTTTATATAGATGTTTGGGCCACTTGGTGTGGGCCTTGTTTGCGCGAAATTCCTTCGCTTAAAGAAGTTGAAAAGGATTATCACAACAAAAATGTTGAATTTGTAAGCATTTCAATAGACGAGTCCAAGGATTACGACAAGTGGAAAGCAATGGTTTCTGAAAAAGAATTGGGTGGGGTCCAACTGATGGCGGACAAGAATTGGAAGTCTAAATTTGTAGAAGACTACGCCATTTTGGGGATTCCGAGATTTATATTGATTGATCCACAAGGGAATATCGTTTCAGCCGATGCGCCGAGACCATCAGACCCCGAATTAAGAAAGACTTTAGATGGGTTGATGTAAATTTCATTTTCAGCTAAATTTTTTAAGCCACGAATGCACGAATGTTTTTACATTTTTCCGTGTATTCGTGGTTAACTTTTTTCCGAGGCATTGTCTGTGTCTTGCTCCTGCTCATCTCTCGCAAACAAATCTAAATACGCTTCCGCCAGATTATCAATAATATCGCCCGCCATTACGGCTTCATAACCCATTTGTCCGGAAGCAATATCACCCGCACGGCCGTGCATATAAACCCCAAAAGCCGAAGCCTGCAAAGTGTCATAGCCCTGTGAAAGCAAACCTGTAATAATACCGCTTAAAGCATCACCACTGCCAGCTGTAGCCATTCCGGGGTTTCCAGAGGTGTTTATGTACAATTTGTCTCCATAAACTGTTATTGTATATGCGCCTTTTATGATTACCGCAACGTCGTGTTTATCTGAAAACTTCTTTACTTTTTCAATTTTGTCGTAATCATCTTTCCAATGACCAATAAGTCTTTTTAATTCGCCAGGGTGTGGTGTTAAAACTGAATTCTTCGGAATTAGTTTCAACAATTCCTTAGTATCAGAAATATTGTTTAATGCATCTGCATCAATAATAAAGGGAGCTTTGCTATTCTTAAATAATTTTTTCAAGGCTTCCACAGTAACTTTATTTTTCCCAATACCCATCCCAATCCCAATGGCGGAAGGTTCAAAATCTATTGAAATATCACTAATATACTTTTCCTCAATGTCAGTAATTATCATTGCTTCGGGAATTGAGGTCTGCAAAATCGTGTAGCCACATTTCGGCACAAACGCAGTAACCAGTCCTGCGCCAATTCTAAAAGCTGCTGCAGTTGATAGCACAGCCGCTCCAATCTTTCCGTAGCTTCCCGCAACAATCAAGGCATGTCCATAAGTTCCTTTATGTGCAAATTTCTCGCGTGGCCGATAAAATTCTTGTGCTTCGGGTTTTGAAATCAATTGCGCCAAAGGCTCCGTGTCGCTCAGAAATTCCAAATCTAAGCCAATATCCAAAACATCAAAGTTTGAAACAAAAACGGCCGTTTCCGGTAAAAAGAAAGAGAGTTTGGGCGTTTGGAAAGTTAAGGTATGATCGGCTTTCAAAACAGCCTCCTTGTCTTCTAAAGGCAAATTGGGAAACAAGCCACTCGGAATGTCTATGGCAAGTTTAAAGGCTTTGTTTTCGTTAAGATATTGAATCAATTTTTTCACCCAACCACCGGGGCATCGATTTAGACCAATCCCGAATATGGCATCCACAACGATGTCGTCAAGGTTGATTTCTGGGAAATCAGCTTCGCTCTTCAATAAAATTGGCCACTTTTTGGTCGCATTTTTAATTTTGTCATAATTGAGCAGAAAGTTTTTTGAACGTTTGTCGCTGCAATTAACCACATAGACAATCACGTTATAGCCATGTTCAATCATATGTCTGCCAACAACCAAACCATCACCGCCATTATCGCCAATGCCACAAAAAATATGAATGGGAACAGGTGTCCCCTGCATTCGCTTGTGCAACCAGTTAAATATTTGCGTTCCGGCACGCTCCATCAATGCTTCCGAAGTAATTTCTTGTTTTTCAACCGTGGTTTTATCGGCTTCATATAATTGTTCTGCAGAAAATATTTTCATCTGTATAAAATATTTGAGAAACAGGAAGATGGAATGCTCCAAAATACATTTAGGGTTGGTTTATAATTCGTTAATGGGCATTTATAAGTCATCTGTGCTTTCATCTGTATTCTCAAAGATAACAACATTTCCTCGCATTGTTGAAAAGAACGTTTATAACTAATTGCCATGTCTTCAGAAAAGCGACAGATAAGTTTTAATTTTAGAAAAAACCATACAATGGAAACAAGAGATAGTTTACTACTCCGTATGCGCCCCGAAATACTTTCCGCTAAAATCACCCCCACCATGTCTGCCGACGAATGTTTTCAAAACAAGACGTTGCGGCCTGTGGTAAAGCTCCAGAGCGATTTATTGCTAGCGGTTTTCAGAAATTATGTGGCGAAACACAAAAACGTTTTTTACGACCTGACAATTGAAAAGAGATTGGATTATATTGAAAATGCCATCCACAAGGACATGAAATTCCGGAACTCGCTAAAAGGCATTATCATTGGGCAATTTACTTTGGAAGAGTTTGAAATTTATATTCAAAACTCCTCTGCGCTGAACAAGCGGATGATGGACATTGTAAAGGATAGGTTAAAAAGCAATATCCAACTTTTGGAGTACGATTTTGCTTGAAAGTTGGTAGTCGTTAGTTGGTAGAGGTATCTATCATTAGTAAGCCAAACCCTACCCTCAATCCTCTAGAATGGATTCCCCATTCAAGTCTGTTGTCAAAACATCGCTCATATAATTGAAAAATGGGCGGAGCAATTGATAGTGATGAATAAGGTTGTCCTTAAAATCTGGAGCGAATACTTCTTTGTCGGTAAAGTGATGGTTTACAAAGAAATTTTTAAGTCTTATTAAATCAATGTTTTCATCCTCTTTGCTGAAACCTTTAGGGGCGGTTTTTACGGCGTATTCCTGGTTGAAATTCCCGAATGCTTTTTTGAAATCTTTCTGCGCCAAGATCTCCCGTATTTCAGAACTGTCCATTTCAAATTCTTTTCGAATGCGCAATAAATCCACTGGGTTTGGGTCAAAGAAGCCCCCAGCCATATAACTGTTCCCTGATTCCAAACGCAAGTAATACCCCCCGCGACGTTGTGCTCCTGCCCTACTGAAACTAACGCTCCGATGCACGTTGTATGGTGCTTTATCATTACTGAAACGAATGTCTCGGTTTATTCGGAAAATTTTGGTTTTGGCAATTTCATCGGTAACGTTCAGTCCGTTTTCTACTGCGGCATAAAATTCCTTTAAAGCCTTTTCATTGGCCAAATATTCCTTTTTGTGTTCCTGCATCCAGTCGCGGTTGTTGTTCTGTTTTAGTTTCAGCAGAAATTCAAAAGCAGATTTAGGAATTGTTGGGTTCATATTTAGTTTTTTTGGAAAGTAAATATACAATGAACAATTAGTAATGAATAATGTCTAATGGTTAGAATAGATAAAATTGTTTATATTTATAGCAACAACCTTAAAATCAATATACTATGAATGCAACTACAAATCCTGCCAGGGGATTTTGGATAATCGCCGTGCTCGCACTAATATGGAACATCATCGGTGTATTTTTCTGGATATCCGAACACTTTTTAATGACCGAAGAAATAAAGGCCGCCTACCCACCTGAAGAACTTGAGCTAATCAACAATGCGCCTTCTTGGGGAATATATGTTTATGGAATTGCTGTTTTTGGCGGTCTATTGGCAAGTATTCTGTTATTGATGCGCAAGAAAATGGCCGTGGGCATCTTCGGAATTTCTTTATTGGCAATCTTGATACAAATGGGTTATTGGATATTCGGGATGGATGCTGTTGGTGTTTTGGGGCCACAGTCATTGATTATGCCGCTTATTGTTATTGCCATCGCAATATTTGAATATTTTTATAGCAAAGGGGCTGCGGGCAATGGATGGATAGCATAGTTTTTAAACAGAAAGTTTTAGAATAGCCACAACAAGGATAGAAAAAAGGTCTCAACACAAACTTGAAGCTGCTTACGCTATTTCAAATTAACTTGACCCCGACTGCCAAATCAATAGAAACCCCAACGTTAAATTACTACCTAAAATCTCTGTTAAGCGTGTTCTAGTGTGCGTTTAGATTTTCTGTATAGATGATTGGGATAAATAGTTCGCTTTGCAAAACGGTTAAGTTTATCACTGTTTACCATTTTTATATATAGCTGTCTGGTAACCCCAAAGTATTCATAGGTATTGCCATCTAGATAGGTAATCTCTAACAGCATTCCTTTATGCTGAAAATCTGCAATGCCAGAGTTATTGATAGTCTCTGTATATTCTTCAAGGTTAGCAGCTTTGGTTTCTGGTGCAATGCTAACCAGAAAATGATAGCCGTCTATGATCTTGCGGCTATTCACTTCAGCTTCTTCACGCAGCTCGTCTCCTTCTTGGAACTTGTCTGGGTGCCATTCTTTTACCAAATTGCGATAACTGGTTTTTAGGGCTCTTAGTTCTATTTCCTTTTCAATCCCAAAAAGTTTCTTGTATTCGTTTATGCGTTTCATAAGCTTGTTATTTTTGCGGCCGCGAAAGTACAGTTTAATATTGAAGAATGAGCTATTTGTGTAAACCTATTAATTTTTGTCCTAAATGCGGCAAGCATTTTAAATCTATAAAAAAAGACCATCCGTTAAGATGGCCTTTTTAAAAATTGGCTTAAGCGGATTATAGCAATCTTACTTTTACCGCGCTAAGACCTTTTTCCCCTTGCTCTACATCAAATTGTACTTTATCATCCTCACGGATGTTGTCAATTAGATTGGTTGAATGGACAAAAATGTCTTGATCTGTATCTTTTACTTTTATGAAACCAAAACCTTTGGCTTCGTTGAAAAATTTTACTGTACCTTCTTTCATTACTTTTACTTTTTTAATATTTATTAATTTATTTATAAATCCTTTTAACATTGTTTCTGTTGTTTAAATTAAAATTTGCTGTTTGCCTGTTATGGCCAAGATGGTTTGTTTTACCAACTTATGTGGAGATTGTTACAGCAAGCCGTCTGGCCTTTGCCATAAAACGTCCAATAGCTTGTGACTATTAAGGTAAAAAAGAAAGCGAAGGATTAATTAATTCGGAGGAGATTAAAAAAAGATAAGCTGACTAAATCGTCTATGCGGTAAATGTAGGTTAAATTAACCGCCCCATTCCATATTATATGTTAAAGAATTGATTTTCATATAAATAATTAAGAGTGGAAATGATTAAAGAACATAAATCCGCACCTTTTTCTTTTTAAGGCGACTGTTGTTCAATTTACTTGCCAATTGATCTGCAAGTGCCAAAGGCACTGCCACAAACGCACAGTCCTGTTTTAGTTCTATAGCGCCCAATTGTTCATTGGTTATGTTTCCCTGCTTGATAAACAGTCCTGCAATATCGCCTTTGGAGATTTTGTCTTTCCTTCCGCCCGAAATAAAGAGCGTTTCCCATAATTCTGTTACTTGCGTTGCTGTTTGGGGAATTTTAATGGGTTCTGTTTTCTCAATAAACTCTGGCAAAAGCTGGTTTTTCCATTTTAGCACATAGGCCGTGCCTTTCTCATTAACCCTCGCTGTTCTACCGTTTCTATGCGTAAATTCTACGGAAGAATGCGGCAGCTCATAATGGATGATGAATTTTAATTCGGGAATGTCTATACCTCTAGCAGCAAGGTCGGTGGCCACCAATATCTGGCTTGTGCCGTTTCTAAATTTTATAAGCGCCCGTTCCCTGTCTTTTTGCTCCATTCCGCCCGAAAAACAAGTATGGCTTATGTTGTTATTATTCAGAAAGTCACTTACCATTTCAATACTATCCCTAAAGTTGCAAAAGATGATTCCGGGTTGGTTGCCAAGGTAAAGTACCAATTTCAGTAAAGTTTCCAACTTGTCTTTATCAGGTGAAATTACCGTTTCAATGGCTAGTTTTGGATCTATCCTGGCCGATAAATAATCCAGTACAGTCGGCTTGTCAAGTTTCACGAATTTTGGAATTCCAACTCCTTTTGTCGCAGAGGTTAATATGCGCTTACTCACAGCAGGCAATGCACTGAGTATTTCCCTCATTTCACTTTCAAAACCAATCTCTAACGACTTGTCGTATTCATCCAACACCAGAGTGCTTATACTCGCTTTTGAAAAACGATCATCATCAAAGTGATCCAGTATTCTCCCAGGCGTACCTACTAAAATAGCAGGGATATGTTTCAATTCTATCTTGTCCTTGCTCTTTGCCCTACCGCCATAAACCGCATTCACTTTAAAGCCCGAACCCATATTGCGAACCACTTGTTCAATCTGTATGGCAAGTTCGCGGGTGGGAACCACAATCAAAGCTTGTACTTCTGGGTTATCTATATCTAAGCTTTTAATAATAGGCAGTAAAAACGCCAAAGTCTTTCCTGTACCCGTTGGGGACAATAGGATGGTATTCAGAGTTTTTTCAATTACGGCAATTGCTTCCTCTTGCATGGGGTTTAAGGCCTCAATGTTTAGCTTTGCCAAGATATCCTGTTGGTCCTTTATTTCGTTTGCCATTATTTTTTCTTTTTCTTTTTCTTTGTGGGAGTTTCTTCTTTTGGAGCTGCAACAGCAGTTTGCCCTAATTGGTGCGCTAATATCTTATCTATTAACTCCTCTTTGGTCAAATGGTGAAATACAGTGCTTATTTTTTCCTTAAACTCCGCCGAAATGGTTCTATTGGGTTTTGTTTTAAAAATTTTTTTCGCCCATAACAGTGCATTGTTTTCCTCGGTGCTTTGGGAGTCCGGCTTTTTCATTTCAGTGAAAACAATGCCCAGTTCTTCTTCAAACTCAGGGATTTCAAAAACTTCCTCCTGTTGAAGTATGGTTACAGAAAGGCCCGTTGCCCCTGCCCTAGCCGTTCTACCGCTTCGGTGTACGTAAGTTTCATAGGTATCTGGCAAGTGGTAATTGATTACATAACTGATTTCCTTAACGTCCAATCCACGCGCGGCAAGGTCTGTAGCTACAAGTATGTCTATATGACCCTCCCTAAACTGCCCCATCACACGGTCGCGGATGGCTTGGGTAAGGCTGCCGTGGATGGCACCCGAAGAGAATTTATTAATGGCCAGATTCTTTGCCAGTTTATTGACTGCCGCCTTTGTTTTACAGAAAATAATACCCCGCTCCCCTTCCTTACTGCTTAAAAAGTGCAGCAATACCTCCAGTTTTTCAATAGGCTCCACCACCATAAATTGATGGTCTATACCCTGATGGCCCATAGTTTCCATATCTGCTTCTATATGGAGCACAAGCTTGCTCATATAGTTTTGAACCAGTTGCTTGACAGTACAGGGCATAGTGGCTGTAAAAAGCAGCGTTCTTCTGCCTTTTGGGATTTCCGCAATGATGCTGTCCAAATCTGTTTTTAGGGCAGTTACCATTTCATCTGCCTCATCCAAAACCAAATAGGCAACGTTTTTAAGATCGATGGCGTTACGGTTTATTAAATCTACCAAACGGCCTGGAGTTGCCACTACAATGTGGGTGGTGTTTTTTAAACGCTCTATCTGTGGTTTTATGGGGATGCCGCCACAAAGGGAAGCGATACTAATTTCAGGGTTATGAGAGGAAAACGAAATTAAATTGGCGTGTATTTGCTGCCCCAGTTCTCGCGTAGGCGACAAGATTATAGCTTTTATGTTGGTATTTTTAGTATCTATAAGTTGTAACAATGGCAGTCCAAACGCAGCCGTTTTCCCACTTCCTGTTTTG
Organism: Aequorivita sp.; assembly: GCA_026646335.1. Lineage (GTDB taxonomy): Bacteria > Bacteroidota > Bacteroidia > Flavobacteriales > Flavobacteriaceae > Aequorivita. The sequence continues at coordinate 8,796 of JAPKFY010000040.1, forward strand.
GCTAAGGCCACCACGTCCTTGGTTTGGGTAAGGATAATTGGGATTGTTTTTTGTTGGATATCTGTTGGTACAACAATGCTTAACTCAGCTAAACTTTGCTGTAATGAAGGGTTGATTCCTAAAGCGGAAAAGGTATTGGGCATAAAGCAATTTTCGGCAAAGATAGGTAGCCTGTTAATGGTATGGGCTAAATAGTTAAGTAATCTGCTTGGCTTGGTAAAGAAAATTCACAGCTAAAAGGCAGTCATGTTTCTTGTCTCTTGGAATAGCACTTCTAATTCCCTATTTCCATATTCTATAGTTTATCACCAACTTTTTTGTTTGAATCAGATTTCGCCAGTCTATGAAGAATAGGCAGAAAAGAAGTAATAAGCTCAATACTAAACTTGCGATTGATTGCCAGGAGAATGTATTCTCAATTAGATTTTCAATGTTTTCTGATGCGTATTTACCTAGATGTATCGCAATGGTGTCACTTGTAAATTTGCCAACTATAAATGCTGGTATAATATAAATGGGGTTTAATTTGGAAATGCCTGCCCCCAAAAAAAGTGGTGTAGTGGGAAGAGGTAATAATGAATACGCAAGAACAATCGCCTGACCCTTCCATTTATTCTCTTTCATTTTAGCGCCAAGAAACTGAATGTCGTTATTTTTTGATTCTTTTAAATACTTAGTTGCTAATAGTGGAGCATATAAAAGCAATATGTATCTACCCATGACAGAGCCAACAACTCCTGTTGTAATTACTAACCACACATCCAATCCAAAAATAATCTGAAAGAACATCATTATTGTAAATGCGGGTGGGAAAGGAAAGGGAACTATATCAAACAATAGCGCACCAAAAAAAACTAATATATACTGCCACCACATTTTATGCTTTTTTTACTGAAAATTTCTATTTAACAATTACCGCACAACCGTCTAAATAAACACCCGTTTTAATAGCTCCATCAATGGTGAAAGATAGTTAATTGCGTTAAATTCCCTGTGAATGGCTGAAAATTTATAATAGTCCAGAGTATCATGGCAACGGTAACATTATTTGGTCACAAAACACACTAAGCTTTCTTTGTGGACCCTGCCTGCCGGCAGGCAGGTTTGCGCAAATCCATTGTGTTCTTTGTGGTATAAAAGCAATTCTATTAACTATTAACCATTTATACTGCTTCTCTTTTAGTTGTTATTTGCAAAAGTTTTTCCGCAACGCTTCTTCCCGTTTCGGCGGCGCCATTCATAAAACCTTGAAAGTCTACGCTACAATGTTCCCCAGCAAAATAAAAGTCTCCAACAGCTTCCATTTCCAAGCCAGAAATAGTTGTCCACTGCCCTTTTTTATAACAGGAATAACTGCCTTTTGCATACGGATAATCTATCCAATTTACGAATACGTGCTTGTCTAAAAATTTATCTTTTGAGTTTAAAAATACCTTATCGAGTTCTTTTACAAAGTTAGCGACTGTCTCTTTTGGCAATTCCGTTTTCCAACTGTGAGTGGGAGGTGCCATCTTGTTTTTAAATGATTCTTTGTCAAGATTGAGAGCGTAAGCACCACCAAAATAACAAACATAAGCCCCATTGCTGTTGTTGGGGGTTTTGTTGTAACTGCTGTCCCAACCATTCACAATGTCTTTATGGAATAGATATCCCATTGCATTATTAGGTGCTTCAGCCCAGGGCGTTCCGGTGAATCCCAACACAAGTTTTGTATTCATACCATACCCCAACTCATCAATACACTTTTGTTTTTCCTGTGAAATATCTTTAAGCTTGAGTTTAATTTTGCGCAATAGTGTAAACGGAATGGTGCAAACAATCTTCTTCGCTAAAACTTCTTCGTTATTGGCAAATTTAACTCGATAAAAGCCTTCTTCAGTTTCATTGATTTCTATAACTTCGTAATTTATTGCTATCCTTTCCTCTCCAATTTTTTTAACCAAGCCCTCGATGATTTTTGAGTTGCCTCCGTGTATTCTGAAACGTTCATCACTTTCACCAAACACCTTAAACCCCTCACTTGTGTCAGTATCAATCATATCCAGCAAATTTATGGTAGATTGTTCTGAACAATCCAATCCGTATTCTGCTATGAAGGCCGCGTTAAATAGCTCTTTCAGCCAATTGGAGCAGTTTAAGGAAGCGATATAATCACTTAAGGCAGTATTGTCTAAAGCTATGGCTTCGGGAGTGTCGTAATCTTCGCCAAGGGAATTTTTATCTATTGCTATTTTTTCGGTTATCTTTTTGAATTCCTTTATTATTTCCTCTTCTGAAATTATTCTATCATCAAAATAATAGACATCCTTAATTAGGTTTTTTGATTGTTGTTCTTCTACCAAATCAATAAATTCAAGGTTGAATTCCTTGGCGAGATTCAGCATATCCTCGTGGTTGGAGTCGATAAAATCGCCACCAAATTCAGGGAAGATACCCAACCCGAGCGAATCGTTGTAATGGGTCAAAATTCTACCTCCCATTCTCCTACTGCCTTCAAACACTTTAAAGTTCAGTTTTGAATTCAATAGGTGGTTCGCGCAATTTAAACCCGCTATTCCTCCTCCCAGAATGGCAATGTCCAAAACATTTGCTGTTGGGGTAGTGGTTTCATTTTTACAGGAAACAATAAAGGAAGGCAAACTCACCACCAGCCCTATCCCAATTGCCCCTTTTGTGGTATCGACAATAAATTTTCTTCTGCTGTACATAGCAGCAGGAGTATCATTTACCGAAAGATTGTATTCCTTAACTTCTTTATTTAAGTTTTCAATTAACTTTCTTAAAATGTTGGTTTTTGCTTTCCTCATGATGTAGCTTTTAAGAATGGATATAGTTAATTACATAACTTTTAAAGTCTGAATATGGCTGTGTTTCTCTATTTCAATACAGAGTTTTTCATAGCGAATGCCAATCCAATATAAGTGTTGCCGTTAAATTCAAATTCATCTATTATTTCCCAGCCCAGTTTTTTCGTGTGGGCCTTTTCAGAAATCACGTTCACTTTATTTATAAATGTAATAGACATTGGATATTTTTTGATAAATTCAAGCCTCATTTCCTCAAAAATCAAGTTTAACACTCCCCTGCTCCTATATTCCTTGTCTATACAAACCGGGCCATATTGAAAGCTATTGGTGGTTGTTATTTTATTTCCACTAAAGGATAATTTCGGAAAACGGGATACCATATAGTTGAAGATTTCCCATTGTTCAAAATATTTCCAACTTCCTGCAAAAGCATACGCTATAATTACAGCCTTTTCATTTTCTGATATAAAAACTCCATTTTGACCAATTATTTCTTCAATCTGATTAACCGTGAATGGCGTGGTTACAAAACCATCTTTTCGTTCTATTTCAGTTAAGTTTCTGTATAAATATTTTTCCTGAAGACTTAAAATTCCATCTATATCCTTCTTGGTCCCTATTCTGGTTGTTATCATTGGCTTTAAATTGACTGGGGAGCTAAAGCACTCGGCTTCAATCCAAATATATTAAAAATCCCTATTCGTTTAACATAGGTTTCTTAATAACTTTAACATTTAGAGGGGTTATTTCAATCGATGGACTTGACGAAATAAAATTAATGGAGTTGGGAGGTTTTAGGGCACGTACGGGGCACGTGCGTCAGTGGGCATATTTACGCACTAAATGTTTTCTACTACAAAAGATAGTTTTGCGCGTTTCTTTCCTAGCTCGTTGAAGTTTTTGATTAAAGTAATTATGAACGTAGTACCCTTTATTTTATCGCTCACGAGGTTTATATCCCCCCCATGGGCCTCGGCAACAATTTGGGCTAAAGTTAAACCCATCCCCCAACTTCCAGATACCGATTTTTTATCTTTTTTAGCACTACCCATAAACTTAAAAATCTGTTCCTGTTTTGCTTCAGGTATTGGATTTCCATAATTATGAACCTTTATTTCAACAGCATCTTCTTCATCTATAATGGAAATAGTGATTGGACTTTTTGCGAGCCCATATTTAACGGCATTACCAATGAGGTTCTCTAGCAATCTTCTAATTGCAGTACTGTCAAAAATTCCATCTATTTTTTCTATTTCGCATTCTAAATTTATTTCATTGGTATAAACCTCTTTGCTCTCTTCGCAAACCCATTTTATATCTTTTATTAAATCCGTATTCTCAAAATGCAACATCATACCTTCACCAGCTTTAACGGTTATTCCATTCATAAGTCCTTCAATTAAGTCTATGGCTTTCTTAACACTGCGTTGCGCCGCTTTTCTTGTTTTTTCTGCCCATTTCCCAGTTTTGTCCTGTTCCATCATTTCTAAAGACAATTGTGCCGCTGCAAGTGGATTTCTTATATCATGGGCAAGAGTACCTATTAATTTTTCCTGCATTTCCTGAATTGCGAGTGAAAAGGCGCCCACAGATTTTAAAATGGAAGTTTCTATTACGTACTTTAATAAATCAGACATTTGTTGATCGTAGCCGCCGTGTGAGGATATATATTTACTCAAAATGCGATGAAGAATAATGTATTCGTGTACAACCTGTTCAACAGTATAATATTCAGTAGTTGCGCGGTGTCTGCCATGGGTAACACTATTGTCTAAAATTTCTGAATATTTCTTATCCACATTAATGTCAGTCATTATATCGCTTCGCTCCATGAGATCAGCAATATCCATTATGATATTTGGTAGTTGATCAAATAATGCAATTGCATTGGCATCTTTTGCGGCAGCAACATCTTTTATAACTTGATGTTGCCAGAGATCCATTATTTCAGGAATATTGTCCCGGAGCACTTTCGCCGTTTTACCCATTCTTATAATTTTTTCCCAAAATTAACATAATTTTTGGAAAGGCGATTATTGTATAAATATGAATATATGCTTTAATTTCTTTAACAGCGATAGCTCGAGAGTCTCGATAGTAGTATATACCTTGTCTCGTCCTGAAAAAAGTTTACATATTTTACACTAATCCCAAAATAGGTTTGCAACTTATTCTCAGTACTGTTATTGGTTTACAATTATAGAATTTTTTATTATTTATAGTTTTAGATTCTGTTGTAAAAGGAAACAGGAAGTTCTTTAATTCATGTTTCCATTTTTAATTTTTTGTTTTGGGTTTTCTGGGTTTATCACCAGGTAACCCTTTTTCGTTAATTGCCATTGCGGTACAAACTCCATCCTCTATTTTTAATAATAATTCAGCCGAGTTTCGACTCATCTCTGTCATGCCAGTACTAGTTTCGTGGCTAATTGCACCATCATTCCATGTCCACTCGATCTTCAATTTACAATCTCCGTTTGGGCAATCCCCTGTTGGAATTACACAAACACCATCTACAACCGAAAATACTGTTGTATTACCACCACACCTTTTAGTAAAATTTATATCCTGCATATTAACTTTTCCGGCACCTCCACTTGATTCTACTACTGTCGATCCATCTACAATTGTTCCAGAACTTGATGCTCTGTTGTAAATTACAGGTGTGCTTTTGTCTATTTCCGCTGTTACAGTCAGTGGTTTGTACTGCCTTTTTCCTGTTGGCATTCCACCTGTCGCATCTCTAGTGCTAATTACTTCAGTTACAGAATTATCTGATGAACTTACACTGAATTCTGACTTTGCTTGGTAGTAATCGTAACCTTTCTTTCCTGATGCCTGATTTGCCGTAACATCTATTGGTTCTTTTACATCGTATACAAACGCAATAGAAAAACCCGTTTCTGTAGGACTTATTAGACACTTCACATTTTTTTTCAAGTCATATCCTGCCGATTTCGCAGCTACTTCTTGCACAACTAAATTACTTGAGATACTTGTAATAGCTACTAGGGCTATTGTAATGATTTTTTTTTCATAATTTCTAAAGTTTAAATTATTTAGTTTTCTGATAATGAGCGCAATACAATCAAAAATTATGCCCGATTCATCATTAATAATGATTATTATTTGCTAAAATGAAGATTAAAATTCTAAATAATTCTCCCTTCTCATTACTTTATAAAATCAGGTGTGTAAAAAGATTTTGATTACTATTCAAATATTGATATGTATACTTTTTTGAGGTTAGTTTTTCTTCTATGTGAAATAAATCTTCTCTATTTTGCAGCTCTACCCCTACTACCACTGGCCCGGTTTCCCTATTGTTCTTTTTCGAATATTGGAAATAGGCTATGTCATCATTCACACCTAAAATATCATTCACAAATTCTTTAAATGCGCCTGGCCGCTGAGGAAATTGTATTAAGAAATAATGTTTCAGTCCCTCGTACAATAAGGACCGCTCTTTTATTTCTTCTGTACGGGTGATGTCATTATTGCTGCCACTTACTACACACACTACATTTTTTCCCTTTATTTTTTCCTTGTAAAAACCCAATGCGGCTATCGTTAACGCTCCTGCGGGTTCAACCACGATCGCTTCTTCATTATACATGCGCAATATTGTTGTACAAACTTTCCCTTCTGGAACTAGAACAATATCTTCCAAACCGTCTTTACATATCTCAAATGTTTTATCGCCCACGCGTTTAACTGCTGCGCCATCAACAAATTTGTCAATGTGTTCTAAGGTTGTATTTACATCTTTTTCGATAGAGGTTTTCATAGAAGGAGCCCCAGCCGGCTCAACTCCAATTATTTTCGTGTGCGGACTCAATTGCTTAAAAACCGTACTTACGCCAGCTGCTAATCCGCCACCACCAATAGGGACAAATAAATAATCAATGGCCGTTCGGGTATCTTCCAATAGTTCTAATGCTATCGTTCCCTGCCCCGCTATTACTTCATTATCATCAAATGGATGAATAAAGATGGCCTGGATTACATTGCATAAACGCATTGCCTCTTCAAATGCTGCATCAAACGTATCCCCTTTTAAAACGACCTCCACTTTATCTTTCCCAAAGAGTTTTACCTGTTTTGTCTTTTGTGGCGGCGTAGTTACCGGCATAAATATCGTCGCTTTAATATTTAGTTTGTTGCACGCATAAGCCACCCCTTGGGCGTGATTGCCGGCGCTTGCGCAAACAACTCCTTTTGCTTTTTCTTGGGCTGTAAGCGACACTATTTTATTGTACGCTCCTCTTAATTTGTAGGAGCGTACGGGTTGTAAATCTTCACGTTTTAAGAAAACTTGAGCGGAGAATTCCTCGCTCAAGTTTTCGTTTTTCATCAATGGGGTGTGTATTGCCACGTCTTTTATACGTCCCCTGGCTTGATATACTTTTTCTAATAATTCCATTATTTGGTCGGTCTTAATTTTCGTACTTCAAGTCCAGTTTGCCACAATTCACTGTCGTGCATAACTTTTAGTTCTTCTTCTAATTTTACTCGGTAATCAGGCTTGCTATTTGCTTCAATAACTATTTCAGCTTCCTTTCCAGAGACAACACTGTCATACAATTCATTCAAAACAGGTTCTGTAGCTTCGCGAAACCTTCCTTTCCAATCTATTGCGCCGCGTTGTGCAGTGGTTGAGCAATTTGCAAACATCCAGTCCATTCCGTTTTCGGCGATTAGTGGCATTAAACTTTGAGTGAATTCTTCCACGGTTTCGTTAAAAGCTTCACTTGGCGAATGCCCGCGTTGACGAAGCACATTGAATTGTGCCTCAAAAATTCCAGCAATCGCGCCCATCAAAACCCCACGTTCCCCGGTAAGGTCACTATACACTTCTTTTTGAAAAGTAGTTTCAAACAAATATCCCGAACCAATAGCAATACCTAATGCCAGAGCCCGATCCTTTGCTTTTCCTGTTGCATCTTGAAATACCGCATAACTGGAGTTTAATCCTTGTCCGTTTAAGAATAAACTTCTAAGCGAGGTTCCTGAACCTTTAGGAGCAACTAAAACTACATCTACATCTTTTGGAGGAACAATACCCGTTTTTTCGTGAAATGTTACTCCGAACCCGTGTGAAAAGTAAAGGATCTTTCCTTTGGTTAAATGTTTTTTCATCCCTTCCCAGGCTTGAATTTGTCCGGCATCTGAAAGTAAGTTCATTACTACAGTTGCTTTTTCACAAGCTTCTTCCACGTTAAAAAGGGTTTTACCTTCTTCCCAGCCATCGGCCAAAGCTTTTTTCCAGCTCCCTGTTCCTTTGCGCTGCCCTACAATAACTTTTACGCCATTGTCTCTTAAATTGAGAGCCTGTCCCGGACCTTGAACCCCGTAGCCGATAACTGCTACCGTTTCATTTTTTAATACTTCTTGTGCTTTTTCAAGTGGGAATTCATCCCGTTTTACTACGTTTTCTTGTACTCCGCCAAAATTTATTGTCGCCATTCTTATTATTATTTATTGATTATTGTTATTAATTATTTATTCTGACCACTTTTTTTAGACCTTCGATTCTTCCAGTTCTTTTAAATAAGTACTTAGCTCTTTCATAGGCTTGGTTACCGCTACTCTTCCAGAGCGTGCAAATTCTAGCACTCCGTAAGGTTTCAAGTTTTCAAATAGCAGTTGGGTTTCTTCAACGTGTCCTGTTTTTTCGATAACCATAAATTGAGGATCTACCGTTAAAATTCTAGCGTGATGTTCTCGAATCACTTTCTCTACATCACCATTGGTAAGGCTTGCTGTTTTAATCTTGTACAAGGCGATTTCTTGGTGTACTACTTCGGAATCTTCGTGAACAAAGGCTTTAAAAACATCTATTAGTTTTTCGAGCTGTCCGATAACTTTATCTACTTGCTCTCTAGTTGTTCTTAAAACAATTGTATATCGAAAAACGCCTTTTACTTCAGATTCTGAAGCTGTTATACTATCGATATTCAAATGTCTTCGGGTGAAAATGATTGTCACCCTATTCATCATCCCGATACTGTTTTCTGTAAAGACTGATACTGTAAATGTTTTTTCCATTTTTATTTATTTTAAACGTATTTCTGAAACTGATGCTCCCGTTGAAACCATTGGGAAAACATTTTCTTCCTTTGCAACCATCACTTCCAACAAGTAAGATCCGTTGTGATTAAGCATCTCTAATAATGATTCTTTTAAATCTGCTCGTGCTTCAATTTTTTTGGCTTCAATACTATACGCTTTGGAAAGTGCTACAAAATCTGGACTTACCATATTCGTGAAGGAATAGCGTTTTTCAAAAAACATTTGTTGCCATTGACGCACCATTCCCAAAAAGCGATTGTTTAAAATGATAATTTTTACAGCTACTTCGCTTTGTAGAATAGTTCCCAACTCTTGCAGCGTCATTTGAAAACCTCCATCTCCAATGACAGCTATCACTGGTTTTTCGGGAGCTCCAAATTTTGCTCCAATGGCTGCGGGAAGTGCAAATCCCATAGTTCCCAAGCCGCCAGAAGTAACATTGCTTTTGGTTTTGTTGTATTGATAATAGCGCGCTGCCATCATTTGATGCTGCCCAACATCTGTAACAACAATTGCTTCACCATTTGTGATTTCTGAAAGCGTTTTAATTACTTCGTCCATTTTCATTTCTTCGGAATGCAATTCTTTTGTACTCTCCGCTAGCGTTTCAACCTCAACTTTTTTAGCGTCTTTAAATTCTTGTAACCACGCTGTGTGTTGCTTTTCATTTACCAATTCAGTTAATACTTTCAAGGCTTCTTTTGCATCGGCGTGAACGGCTACATCCACTTTTATTATTTTATTTAATTCGGAAGCATCGATGTCCACATGAACAACTTTAGCTTGCTTGGCGTATCTCGAAACATCTCCGGTAACCCTGTCATCGAAACGCATACCGATAGCGATAAGCACATCGCATTCGTTTGTTTTTATATTGGGTGCATAATCGCCGTGCATTCCTAAATACCCTACATATTGCGGATGGTTATTAGGGAATGCTCCCAATCCCAAAAGTGTGGAAGCAACCGGAATCCCTGATTTTTCGACGAATTCTAATAATGCCTGTTCCGCATTGGATAACATAATTCCTTGACCAATTAACAAATACGGTTTTTTCGCTTCATTGATTAATTTTGCCGCATTTTCAGCTGCCGATTTTTTCAATTTTGGTCTTGGATAGTAACTTCGGATATTGGTGCATTTTTCATATTTATAATCCATTTCGCCAAATTGTGCGTCCTTGGTTATATCAATCAATACAGGGCCTGGACGGCCAGATTGTGCTATGTAAAACGCTTTTGCGATGGCAGCTGGAATTTCTTCTGCTTTGGTAACTTGAATATTCCACTTGGTAATAGGCATTGAAATGCCAACCACATCCGTTTCCTGAAAAGCATCGGTTCCTAAAAGATGCGACGCCACTTGCCCCGTAATGCAAACCAAAGGGGTTGAATCAATTAAAGCATCGGCTAAACCAGTTATTAAATTGGTAGCTCCTGGGCCAGAAGTTGCGAATACAACCCCAGTTTTGCTTGAAGTTCTTGCATAGCCTTGAGCTGCGTGAATTGCACCTTGCTCGTGCCTAACCAAGATGTGATTTACCGTTGCTTCATAATCGAACAATGCATCGTAGATTGGCATAATGGCTCCACCGGGATATCCAAATATAGTATCCACATGCTCTGCTACTAAGGATTTCATTACCGCTTGTGCGCCTGTCATTTTTGTTGAATTCATTTCTTGTTTTTTCATAATTAATTATCGGTTACACAGCCCGTTGAGGCGCATGAAACACATTTGGCATATTTGTATAAAACTCCTTTTGTTGCTTTGGGTTTTGGTTGTTTCCATTGAAATTTCCTTTTCGCTAATTCCTCATCGCTTACTTTTAATTGGAGGGTATTCTTTTTTGTGTCGATGGTAATGGTATCTCCATCTTTTACAAGTGCGATGGCTCCTCCATTATAGGCTTCGGGCGTAATATGGCCTACCACAAAACCATGTGTGCCGCCTGAGAATCTGCCGTCGGTAATTAAGGCCACATCTTTTCCTAAGCCTGCGCCCATAATTGCGGAAGTTGGTTTTAGCATTTCGGGCATTCCGGGGCCGCCTTTTGGACCGCAATAACGAATTACCACAACATTGCCGGCTTTTACTTCTCCATTTTTTACGCCGTCAATTACTGAGTATTCGTCATCGTAAACCTTTGCCGTACCTTCAAAATAGTCGCCTTCATTACCGCTTATTTTTGCCACACTGCCTCCCGGCGCCAGATTTCCGAAGAGAATTTGTAAATGCCCCGTAGCCTTTAAAGGAGAATTTAATTGAAGAAACACATCTTGTCCTGCTGTCAAACTCGGCACATCCGCTAGGTTTTCGGCAACTGTTTTTCCTGTTACCGTTAAACAATCTCCGTGTAACAAATTGTTTTCCAATAGGTATTTCATCACTGCGGGAACTCCGCCCACAGCGTGTAAATCTTCCATTAAATATTTTCCGCTTGGTTTTAAATCTGCCAATACTGGAGTTTTGTTACTTGTTTTCTGAAAATCTTCTAAGGTCAATTCTATATCAACCGAATGCGCCATTGCTATCAAATGCATTACGGCATTGGTGGAACCGCCTAGCACAGTAACCATTGTCATCGCATTTTCAAATGCTTTTTTGGTCATTATGTCTTTGGGCTTGATGTCCTTTTCCAGCAAAACTTTTATTGCTTTTCCAGCATCCAAGCATTCTTGATTCTTTTCCTCACTCAAAGCAGGATTGGACGAACTGTATGGCAAGCTCATTCCCAAGGCTTCAATTGCCGAAGCCATTGTATTTGCAGTGTACATTCCGCCACAAGCGCCAGCACCCGGGCACGCATTCTTTATCACTCCTTTAAAATCTTCGGGGGTTATGGTATTGTTGAATTTCTTTCCTAAAGCTTCAAAAGCCGAAACGATGTTTAACGATTCACCTTTCCATTTTCCCGAGTGAATACTTCCGCCGTAAATCATTATTGCGGGACGATTCAATCTTCCCATTGCCATCACGGAACCCGGCATATTCTTATCGCAACCAACAACTGCTAGCACTGCGTCATACCATTGCGCACTTACTACGGTTTCAATAGAATCTGCAATCACATCTCGTGAAACCAAAGAGAAACGCATGCCGTCTGTTCCGTTCGAAATTCCATCACTTACGCCAATGGTGTTGAAAATTAAACCGACGAGGTTTTCAGATTTCACGCCGAATTTTACTGCTTTTGCCAAATCGTTTAAGTGCATATTGCAGGTATTGCCTTCGTAGCCGGTACTTACAATTCCCACTTGGGCTTTTTGCATATCTTCTTCTGTAAGTCCAATTCCGTAAAGCATAGCTTGTGCGGCAGGCTGGGTTTCGTCTTGCGTAATGGTTTTGCTGTATTTGTTCAATGTTTTCATTAGTGTGCTGTACTTAGTGTTTTTTCTGAATTTCTAACTAATTGTGAATAGGCTTCCTGTAATTTCTTCCCAAGGGAGTCATTCCAATTTTTTGGAAAATCTCTATCATCTACAGATTCAATTCCGATAACTTCGGCAGCAGTGCCGCAATAGAAAGCGCTATCTGCAGAAGCTAAAACTTCAGGTTTGTAAAGACCTTGTTTTACTTCTACGCTGTGTTTTTCGGCTAATTCTAAAACTGTTGCACGTGTAATTCCAGGGAGAATGTTTCCTAATTGAGGGGTGAATAAAACACCGTCTTTTTCAAAAAATAAATTGGCACCCGGACCTTCGGCTAAATACCCATCGCTATCTAAAAGCAAGGCTTCATCATAGCCTTTTTCTTTTGCCTCACTCGTGGCAAGGATAGAATTCACATAATGGCCGCATACTTTGGCTTCAATTTTTATGGAACGCGGATGCGGGCGACAAAACGAAGAAACAGTTAAACGCAATTGCTTATCGCCTAAATAAGCGCCCCATTCCCAAGCGCAGATCATTATGGAAACATTGTTTGGTTTGGAAAGCGACATATTGGGATCGCAGAAAGCCAGCGGACGAACATAGGCATCGGTTAAGTTGTTTTTTTCCAATAGCTCATAGGTGGCGTCAACTAATTCCTGTGTAGAATAATCAAATGGGATATTGACGAGTACTGCCGAGTTTTTTAATCGGTTGTAATGTTCTTTAGCTTTAAAAACACGTGTGCCGTTTTCGGTTGAATATGCGCGAATTCCTTCAAAAACGCCATAGCCGTAATGAAGCGTTTGGCTGTAAAGATCTGTTGTAGCTTCGCTAGCTTTTACAAACTTACCGTCGAGTTTCAGCGCTCCGCCCAGCCACCGCGCGAGCATCTGCGCCTGATTGAAGCCGCGCTGGCGCAGGCGTCGACGTGCCAGCGGTACCGGGACCAGAAGATCAGGCTGCGGCAGTCCCTCGGTAAAGGCATGCTGCAGATGCAGCGCCAGGCGCTCGCCAAGCAGGCGGCCGAATGGCCAGCGCGCCTGGTGCTTGAAGCGGGCGATCAGTGCATCCACGGGAAAGGCGAAGCGCCAGGGCACCTCGACGTGGTCATAGCTTGGCGGCCTTTTCTGGCATTCGCCGCAGACCAGCCCGCGTGTCGGCAGTGGCACGGCACAGGTTGCACACCGGCCATCGAGCCACGGCAGTTCGGCTTCGCAAGGGCCGCACAGTGGGTGACCGTCGCAAGGTTCATCGCACAGCAGGCAGTGCTGTATATTAATTAACCAGTTGTAAACCATGATTCCTTTCCTGGTTGACAGCGTATCGAGCTTGGCTAAACATTCCGCATCCGTGCCAGGCCGCCGAGCCGCTATTAATTACAAGGAATGCCCATGAGCGCCACCTCCGCCTCCATTACGCGTCACGATTGGACCCTCGCCGAGGTCAAGGCGCTCTTCGAGCAACCCTTCAACGATCTGCTGTTCCAGGCGCAGACCGTGCACCGCCAGCACTTCGACGCCAACCGCGTGCAGGTGTCCACGCTGCTGTCGATCAAGACCGGCGCCTGCCCAGAAGACTGCAAGTACTGCCCGCAGTCCGGTCACTACAACACCGGTCTGGATAAAGAGAAGCTGATGGAAGTGCAGAAGGTGCTGGAGGCGGCAGCCGAGGCCAAGGCCATCGGTTCGACCCGTTTCTGCATGGGCGCGGCCTGGAAGCATCCGTCCGCGAAGGACATGCCC
>JAPKFY010000041.1 GCA_026646335.1 Aequorivita sp.
AGCTTACTGCTACACCCTGAAAAGAATGTTCCAATTAAAACAAGTGTAATAAGATAAATTTTACTTTTCGGAATAAATTATTTGTCTTTATTCGCAATAAATAAAAGTCTTACAAAATTTACAAATTTGTTGCTACTAACAAGTCTATTAACAACATAGCTATTGCGTTTATCCCACACATGTGCCATGTCTATAACTAACTCTCAAATTTATAACAAAATCTATAACTCTATGATAATTAAGGTGTTAAAATTTTCAACCAACAATCGTTGCCAGAAAAAACCGGGTATAATATCCATAGTGCATAAACTAATCCTTGCCAACTATAACTGAACATGACAATTGAATACTATTTAGAATAAGCATCCGCATGAACATTCTTTACCGCCCGTCCGCTCGGGTCGTTCATATTCTTAAAACTCGCATCCCATTCCAATGCAATCGGGCTGCTACACGCCACTGATGGTGCTGAGGGCACACTGAGTGCTGCTGTATCACTGGGGAAGTGTTCTGCGAAAATGCTTCGGTAGTAAAACTCTTCCTTGCTGGAAGGGGTTTGTAGCGGGAACTTGTATTTAGCGTTTGCCAACTGCTCGTCGGTTACTTTTTCGTTTACCATTTCCTTTAAAGTGTCTATCCAACTATAGCCCACGCCGTCGCTAAACTGTTCCTTTTGGCGCCAGGCCACGCTTGCTGGCAGCATATCTTCAAAGGCTTTTCGGAGTACCCATTTTTCCATGCGTTCGCCGTTTATCATCTTGTCCTGCGGGTTGATGCGCATGGCTACGTCCATAAACTCTTTATCGAGAAAAGGTACACGTCCTTCAATTCCCCAAGAGGCAAGTGATTTGTTGGCGCGAAGGCAGTCGTACATATGTAGTTTGTCCAGCTTGCGTACCGTTTCTTTGTGAAGTTCCTCGGCATTGGGCGCTTTGTGGAAATAGAGGTAGCCTCCAAAGATTTCATCGGAGCCTTCTCCGCTGAGCACCATTTTTATGCCCATCGCTTTTATGGCGCGCGCCATCAAATACATAGGGGTGCTGGCGCGGATGGTGGTAATGTCATAGGTTTCCAGATGATAGATTACATCTTGAATGGCATCAATTCCTTCTTGGATTGTAAATTTTATTTCGTGGTGTACCGTTTTTAAATGTGCTGCCACTTTTTGAGCGGCGGCAAGATCTGGGCTACCTTCCAGGCCGATGGCAAAACTGTGCAGTTTTGGCCACCATGCGCCTTCGGTGTCATCTGTTTCAATTCGCTTTTCGGCATATTTTTGAGCTATTGCAGATGTTATTGAAGAATCCAACCCGCCGGAAAGCAAAACGCCATAAGGCACATCGCTCATTAATTGGCGGTGTACTGCAGCTTCCAATGCTCTACGGAGTTCGGCGATTTCGGTGGCGTTGTTTTTTACGTTTTCATAGTCCATCCAGTCGCGGGAGTACCAGCGTTTCAGTTCGCCTTCGCGGCTGTATAGATAATGACCGGGAGGAAAGAGCTCAATCTTGGTGCAAATTCCTTCCAAAGCTTTTAATTCTGAAGCTACATAGAAAGTTCCGTTTTGGTCCCAACCTATATATAAAGGAATAATGCCCATATGGTCGCGGGCAATGAAGTAGTTATCGTTTTCAATGTCATAAAGCGCAAAGCCGAAGATGCCGTTCATTTCGTCCAAAAAGGCTGCGCCTTTTTCTTTGTATAAAGGAATGATTACTTCGCAATCGCTTTTGGTTTGGAACTTATAGTTTTTGAATTGCTTCCGCAACGCCATATGGTTGTAGATTTCGCCGTTGGCGGCAAGAACCAGATTGCCGTCACTGCTGAAAAGCGGTTGTTTACCGGAAGTGGGATCTACAATAGCGAGGCGCTCGTGGGCCATAATAGCTTTGTCATTACTGAAAATACCACTCCAGTCTGGCCCGCGGTGACGGATACATTTTGCCATTGACAATACTTGAAGCCTTAAGGCTTCTGCGGGCTCCTTGAGTTTGAATGCACATACAATTCCACACATAATTTCTATTTTTTAATGTTTAGTTTTAAGTCAAAAAAAAAGCCCGCCAGGTAAAAAACCTGACGGGCTGTATATCGCGACAAGTTTCTGTTACGGCAGCTCGTTATTATTATTATTATTTAGGCTGGAGAAAGACATAAACTTGTTTGTTTTATAATTGAATTGCTAATTTAAAGTAATTAATAGCGCACTTCCAACTATTTATTGGAGAAAATGCAAATAATAGTTGAAACTATTAAATATTCGGTGAAATGCACTTTTAAACTAAGCAAGTTTCAAAAACCTGTTAGGGTTTAGTTTTAACGCAGTTTTGGAAATTCAGACGGATTTGCTTCGTGCATAATTTCATAAACCTTTTCATATATATCTTCCACAGAAGGTTTGCAGAAATAATCACCATCAGTTCCATAAGCGGGACGGTGGTCTTTAGCCGCAAGCGTTTGTGGTTTACTATCCAAATGTTTGTACCCCCCCTGAATCTCTATAATATGGTTCATTATATAAGCTGAAGCCCCGCCTGGAACGTCTTCATCAATAACAAGTAAACGGTTGGTTTTCGCAACACTTTTTACCATGTCGTGGTTAAGATCTAAAGGAAGCAGGGATTGCACGTCAATTATTTCGGCAATTATTCCGGCTTGTTGCAGTTCTTTGGCGGCTTCTTCCACAATTCTAAGTGTACTTCCGTAGGAAACCAAAGTGATGTCTGTACCTTCTTTTACGGTTTCTACAACTCCGATTGGGGTTTTGAGTTCGCCGAGGTTGTTAGGTAATTTTTCTTTTAAACGATAGCCGTTCAAGCATTCAATAACCAATGCTGGTTCATCGGTTTCAAGCAAAGTGTTGTAAAAACCTGCGGCTTTGGTCATGTTTCGAGGCACAAGAATATACATTCCGCGAAGTAGGTGAATCAAGCCACCCATTTGTGAACCGCTGTGCCAGATGCCTTCCAGCCTATGGCCACGAGTTCTGACAATCAAAGGTGATTTTTGGGTGCCGTTGGTTCGGTAACGGGTAGTCACCAAATCGTCGCTCATTATTTGCAGGCAATACAATATATAGTCTAAATATTGAATTTCGGCGATTGGTCGCAAGCCGCGTAAAGCCATCCCGATTCCTTGACCGAGAATTGTAGCTTCGCGAATTCCGGCATCGGCAACCCTTAGCTTGCCGTATTTTTCCTGCATTCCTTCCAAACCTTGGTTTACATCGCCAATCTCACCGGCATCTTCTCCAAAAATTAATACTTCAGGGTGTTTAGTGAATATTGCATCAAAGTTGTCGCGAATAATTACACGTCCATCCACTTCTTCGGCATCGTTGGCGTAGGAGGGAAGTACTTCTTTTATGGTTTTTGCATTCTCTTTCGCTTCACTGTAAAGGTGTGCGCTGTATTTTGGTTGGATTATTTCGAAATAATTTTCAATCCAATCCTGAAGTTGTTTCTTTTCAGAAGAATCTTCATCCACAACATATCGCAGCGCTTTTCTAGCAGCAGCAATGATATCTCTCCGCAGAGGTTCCTTATCAGCAGCCAGGTCGTTCTTTATCTTTTCAATAAAATTTTTGTTTGCACTGTTTTCAGATAAGTTTCCAAGCAATAACACTGCTTCTTCCTGCTCATTTTTCTGAGGAGCAAGGAAAGCTTCCCAAGCCGCTTTTTTGCCGTCGCGTACTTGTTTCTTTATATCTTTTTCAATTTCTACAAGTGTTTCCTCAGTAGCGATGTCACTGGCAATCATCCATTCGCGCATTTTTAGGTTACAGTCATAGTTTGCTTCCCACTCCAAGCGTTCTTTGCTTTTGTAACGTTCGTGGGAGCCACTGGTACTGTGGCCTTGCGGCTGGGTTAACTGTTGTACGTGAATCAAAACAGGAACGTGTTCCTCTCTTGCGATTTTTGAAGCACGGTTGTAAACCTCAATCAGTTCTGGGTAATCCCAACCTTTTACGCGGATGATTTCATAGCCATCTTCTTCGTCGTTGCGCTGGAATCCTTTAAGTATTTCTGAAATGTTTTCTTTAGTAGTTTGGTATTTTGCGTGCACGGAAATTCCGTATTCGTCATCCCATACGCTCATCACCATTGGTACTTGCAATACACCGGCGGCGTTTATGGTTTCCCAGAAAAGACCTTCGCTGGTGCTGGCATTTCCTATGGTTCCCCAAGCAACTTCGTTTCCGTTGATTGAGAAATTGGTTTTGTTTTCAATACCCTTTACGTTTCTAAAAATCTTGGAAGCCTGTGCCAATCCCAACAGACGCGGCATTTGCCCTGCAGTGGGAGAAATATCAGCACTGCTATTTTTCTGAGTTGTAAGGTTTTTCCAGCTGCCATCCTCGTTCAGACTATGTGTTGCAAAGTGACCTCCCATCTGCCTTCCGGCGCTCATTGGATCTGCTTTAATGTCCGTATGTGCATAAAGACCTGCGAAAAACTGTTCAATAGTTAACTTTCCGATAGCCATCATAAAAGTTTGGTCGCGGTAGTATCCACTGCGCCAGTCGCCGTTTTGGAATGCTTTTGCCCAAGCTAGTTGTGGCACTTCTTTTCCGTCGCCGAAAATTCCAAATTTTGCCTTTCCGGTAAGTACTTCGCGACGGCCTAAAAGACTACATTCACGGCTGGTTACTGCAATTTTATAATCGTTTAAAACTGTTTCTTTGAAATCGTCAAAGGAAATATCGCCGTTGGTCTTTGGGTTTGTCTGCATTACAATGGATTTTATATTTGCAAAAGTAGCGAAATTGAGGGTGTTTCGCAATGCTTAGTTATCCACAAGCGAATTCTAAAAAGATATCATTTTAAAAGTTCAATTTTTTTTGGAAGTAATTAGCTTAAGTATCAACAATCTAAGCAATAGAATGAAAGGCAATCCGTGGAACAAGACATCAAACCAATCTGCGGCTTGCATTCCTTCGGCACCGCCGGCAATCCATTTCAGTTTTCCCCAGATATGCGGTTCCGGGAGGAAAGGGGCTAGGCCTAGCGTGAGGCAGAGTAGGATAATGATGCGCCAGTTGTTTAGTAATTGCATTTTGTAATTTGTTAATTCGTTGATAAGGCCCTTCCCTTTATGGGTAGGGGGTAAAAATAAAAAATCCCCGGTTCACCGGGGATTTTTTATAATAAAAAGAATTTATTCAATTTCTTTTATTGAAGCTCCAGGAGCGTTTTTACGTACAGATTCAATTCCATTTTTGGCACCACTTTCTGAGGCATACATTTGGCTACTGCCAATGATCTGACCATTTGTAGCTTTAATATTGAAATGGATTTTTCCGTTTTTGGCGGTTTTCATTTCAAAACTGTCATCCTTTCCACAGTTTTTCTGAACAGATTCTATACCGTTCATTGCTGAAGCTTTTGAGGCATACATTTGGCTTGAGAGGATTACCTGCCCGTTACTTGCTTTTAATGTAAAGTGAAATTTATCACCGCTTTTCTTGAGTTCAAACATAATAATTAGGTGTTTAAGGTTTAATAATTCATAAAGAAGTAAATATCGTGAAAAACGAGGGCTTTTAAAAATTGTTGAAAGCTTTTATAATAAGTTTAGCATTTATTTAAACATATCCATTCCCGGAATGTTTGGCATTCCTTCTTTTGCAACGGCCGCAACTTCTGTTTCGTGAACATTGGTAGCTTTTTCAATGGCTTTGTTCAGCGTAAGGATTAAGTAATCCTCCAATTGTTCTTTTTCTCCCAAAAGACTATCGTCAATCTCGATGGTTTTTATTTTTCGGTTCGCGGTAAGTGTTATTTTTAGAAGTCCGTCACTGCTAGCTTCATCAATAAGCACGGTGTCCAATCGTTTTTTGGTGGCTTCTACTTTGGCTTGGGTCTCTTTCAGTTTGCCCATCATTCCCATTAAATCTCCAAACATATATTTTTGTTTTAGTTTACTGCAAATTTACTAATTTGTTGCGCTATTCAACAATCTTAATTAATATTGAATTGCCCATTTTCAAATTTAAAATTAATGGAAAATGTATATTTGGGCATTCCACCTTCCACTTTTAAAAATTTAATATACAGATGAAAAAATTCGCCTTCATTTCAATTGCTTCCCTTATTTTTGCCGCTTCAATAAACGCGCAGGAAACATCAACAGCTATTATGAAAATTACTCCCCCGAAAGCCGAAAAAATCACTAAAGAATTAAAAGCCCACGGCGATGTTCGCATTGATGATTACTATTGGCTCAACAATCCTGAAGACGAAAAAGTAATTGACTATTTAAAGGAAGAAAACACCTATTATGAAGCGATGACCGCCCACACCAAAAAATTCAAAGAAGATCTTTTTGAAGAAATGAAAGCGCGCATTAAGGAAGATGACGAATCTGTTCCATACAAATTGAATGGTTATTATTACATAACCCGATATGAAACAGGGAAGGATTACCCAATTTATACCCGTAAAAAAGGTTCTTTGGACGCATCCGAGGAAATTCTTTTTGATGTGAATGAAATGGCGAAAGGCCATTCTTTTTACAATCTTGCGGGCCTGAACGTTTCCGAAGACAACAAGTTGGTTTCTTTTGGAGTGGATACCTTAAGCCGAAGGAAATATGACATCTTCATTAAAAATCTTGAAACAGGCGAAATTTATCCAGAAAGAATTCCTTTAACAACAGGAAGTGCCACCTGGGGCAACGACAATAAAACGCTTTTTTACACCCGAAAGGATGATAAAACACTGCGAGCAGATAGAATTTACCGCCATACTTTGGGTACGGACCCAATTACGGATAAACTTATTTTTACTGAAGAAGATGACACTTTTGGGACTTACGTTTACAAAACGAAGTCGAAAAAATTCCTCATAATCGGTTGTTACAGTACGCTTACTTCAGAGTACAGAGTTTTAAAAGCCGATAATCCAACTGGGGAATTCAAAATATTTCAACAGCGAGAAAGAGGTTTGGAATACAGCATATCGCATTACGAAAACAATTGGTACGTTTTGACCAATAAAGACAAAGCGCTTAATTTTAAATTGATGAAAACTTCGGAAGACAAAACTTCCAAAGAAAATTGGGTAGATATGATTCCGCACAGAAACGACGTTTTGGTGGAAGACATAGATATTTTTAAGGATTATTTGGTTGTGAGTGAACGAAACAATGGGCTTACACAAATCCGTATTAAAAAATGGGACGGCAAAGAAGATTATTACCTTCCTTTTGACAACGAAACATATACAGCCCTTACCTCACAAAACCCAGAGTTCGATACAAAGTTATTGCGCTACGGTTATAATTCATTGAATACGCCGGCTTCGGTGATAGATTTCAATATGGAAACCAAGGAGAAAACGGTTTTAAAGGAAACTGAAGTTTTAGGCGGAAAATTTGATAAAAATAATTATGACACAGAGCGTTTATGGGCAACGGCTGCTGATGGAACAAAAATACCTATGTCGGTTATTTATAGAAAAGGAATAAAAAAAGATGGAAAAAATCCGTTGCTTATTTATGGTTATGGTTCCTATGGCGCCACTATAGATCCCTATTTTTCATCTGTGCGTTTGAGTTTGCTGGATCGCGGATTTATTTATGTAATTGCACACATTCGCGGTGGGGAATATATGGGAAGGCAATGGTACGAAGACGGAAAACTGCTGAAAAAGAAAAATACTTTCACTGATTTTATAGATGCTTCAAAATATTTGATTGAACAAGGCTATACTTCCAGAGAACATCTTTATGCTTCGGGCGGTTCCGCTGGCGGGCTTTTGATGGGTGCCATTACGAATATGGCTCCTGAACTGTACAATGGCATTATTGCTTCAGTTCCTTTTGTGGATGTTGTTACAACAATGCTGGACGATTCAATTCCATTAACCACAGGCGAATATGACGAATGGGGAAACCCAAATGAGGTGGAATATTACAATTATATGAAAAGTTATTCACCGTATGATAATGTGGAAGTAAAAGCCTACCCAAATATGCTTGTAACAACAGGTCTGCACGATAGTCAAGTGCAATATTGGGAACCGGCAAAATGGGTTGCCAAGCTTAGAGATATAAAAACTGACAATAACATTCTTTTGTTGCAAACAAATATGGATGCGGGCCACGGTGGGGCTTCCGGGCGTTTTGAGGCTTT
This sequence comes from Aequorivita sp., assembly GCA_026646335.1. Lineage (GTDB taxonomy): Bacteria > Bacteroidota > Bacteroidia > Flavobacteriales > Flavobacteriaceae > Aequorivita. Next base: position 8,135 of record JAPKFY010000041.1, read on the forward strand.
AAGGGAAGTTGCTATGGATTATGCATTTCTGTTGGATTTGGAAGGAATTATGGAGTAATTAAAATATTTGCTTACCTTTGTGCGGTTAAAATTTTCAGTTTCAGGCTGAAGTCATTTTAAAACGAATTCCCTCTTTATGAAAGAAGAAATAAAAGCCCACAATAACGTGTTGGAACTTATAGGCAACACACCGTTGATAAAGCTTAACAAGATTACCCATAATATGAAGGGTAATTATTTCGCAAAAGTTGAAGCGTTCAATCCTGGGCACTCTACCAAAGACCGAATCGCACTCTATATTATTGAAGAAGCAGAAAGAAAAGGAATCCTTAAACCTGGCGACACCATTATTGAAACCACCAGTGGAAACACCGGCTTTAGTATTGCGATGGTCAGTATTATTAAGGGTTACGAATGTATTTTGGCGGTAAGTTCAAAATCTTCGGCAGATAAAATTGATATGTTGAAAACAATGGGCGCCAAAGTTTATGTTTGCCCAGCCCATGTTAGTGCGGACGATCCGCGTTCGTATTACGAAGTAGCAAAAAAACTTCACAGTGAAATAAAAGGTTCTGTTTACATCAATCAATATTTCAACGAATTGAATATTGATGCACATTACCAAACCACTGGCCCCGAAATTTGGGAACAGACCGCAGGGAAAATCACACATTTAGTGGCTTGTAGCGGAACAGGAGGGACCATTTCTGGAACGGCTCGTTTCCTAAAAGAGAAAAACCCAAACATAAGAGTAATTGGAATTGATGCTTACGGCTCTGTTCTTCAGAAATACCATCAAACCAAAGAGTTTGACGCCAATGAAATTTATCCGTACCGTATTGAAGGTTTAGGAAAAAACTTGATTCCTACTGCTACAGATTTCAATATTATAGACAAGTTTGAAAAAGTAACTGATGAGAGCAGCGCGCACACCGCACGCGAACTAGCAAAAACAGAAGGGCTTTTTGTGGGTTACACCAGTGGTGCTGCAATGCAGGGTATAAAACAACTTGAGGAAGAAGGTGAATTTAATGAAAACAGCAACATTGTTGTAATCTTCCCAGATCACGGTTCTCGCTATATGAGCAAAATTTACAATGATGAATGGATGCAACAACAAGGCTTCTTTGATTCTGAAACCGCTGAAATCCATCAGATTGAATACATAAAATAAAGTGCGAAATAAAAAGTACGAAGTTTGAAATTAATTAAATCCCGATAGCGATATGCTTTCGGGATTTTTTCTTAATAAAACTAAACCATTCTAAAATCTAACGTCTAAAAACTAAAATCTAATTTTAATTTAATTAATTTTGTCCCGTATTTTTAACAATAAACGTTGATGAGAGATTTATTCGATAAAATTTATAAAGATAAAGGTCCATTAGGAAAATGGGCTGAACAAGCAGAAGGCTACTTTGTGTTCCCAAAACTGGAAGGTCCCATTTCCAATAGAATGAAATTTAAGGGCCAGGATGTTATAACCTGGAGCATAAATGATTATTTAGGCCTAGCCAATCATCCTGAAGTTAGAAAAGTAGATGCTGAAGCCGCTGCAAAGTGGGGTTCTGCCTATCCAATGGGCGCACGAATGATGAGCGGCCATACCGATCTTCACGAACAACTTCAGCGTGAGCTTGCTGCATTTGTACAAAAAGAAGCAGCTTATCTTTTAAATTTTGGGTACCAGGGAATGGTTTCAACAATAGATGCACTCGTTTCAAAAGACGACGTGATTGTCTATGATGTTGATGCCCATGCTTGTATTATTGACGGGGTGCGCCTTCACTTGGGGCAACGTTTCACTTACAGGCACAACGATATGGAAAGTATCGAAAAAAACCTACAACGCGCTACCAAAGTTGCCGAAAAAACTGGCGGAGGAATTCTACTTATTTCTGAAGGCGTTTTCGGAATGCGCGGGGAGCAAGGAAAATTGAAAGAAATTATTGAACTGAAGAAAAAGTACAAATTCCGCTTTTTTGTGGACGATGCCCACGGTTTCGGAACACTTGGAAAAACGGGAGCCGGAGCAGGCGAGGAGCAAGGAGTTCAGGACGGAATTGACGTTTATTTTGCAACATTCGCAAAATCTATGGCAAGCACGGGAGCTTTTATTGCGGGTGATGAAGAAATAATGAACTACTTAAAATACAACCTGCGTTCGCAAATGTTTGCGAAATCTTTGCAAATGGTTTTGGTTGAGGGTGCTTTGAAGCGTTTGGATATGCTTCGCACGATGCCAGAGCTAAAGAACAAACTTTGGGAAAACGTAAACGCACTGCAAGGCGGACTGAAAAAGAGAGGTTTTGATATAGGCACGACTCAAAGTTGCGTAACACCAGTTTACTTAAAAGGAAGTATCCCTGAAGCGATGGCCTTGGTAAAAGATCTTCGTGAAAACCATGGAATTTTCTGTTCAATCGTTGTGTATCCAGTAATTCCAAAAGGATTGATTCTTTTAAGAATGATACCAACAGCTACGCACACAATGCAAGACATTGATGAAACTTTGGAAGCTTTTTCAGCAATTCGCGAGCGTTTGGAGAATGGAACTTACAAACGTCTGTCTGCGGCTGTTGCTGAGGCGATGGGAGAGAAGATTTAAACAAATTCCCGCGCAGGCGGGAATCTTATGATATTGAAAAATCCACCTTTTTTTGGGTGGATTTTTTATGCCCTGAATTTTTTTGGAATAACTTTTTGGTGTTTTTAATTAACTTTACGAAATAACAACAATAAAAAACTATCAATATTCTGACACAATTGTGAACTATATAGATAATAAAAACTATCATATAACAAGTTGTACTGCATTATAATCAAACACTAACCAATGATAAAAATCTTTAGAAAAATCAGATATGACTTACTATCAAAAGGTCAAACCAGTAAGTATTTGAAATATGCCATTGGTGAGATTTTATTGGTTGTTATAGGTATTTTGATTGCTCTTCAGATAAACAATTGGAATCAGGTCAAGAAAGATGATAAAATTTTGAGGGAATACTTGGGAAAGATAAAATCACACACCCAAGAAGATATGAGAATGTTAGATTCATTAACTAAGTATCGAAAAAATATTGGAAATCTTTGTAAGAAAGCAAGAACAGCAATTCTAGATAAAAAAGAAGAAGAAAACCTGCTTCTGCTCATGGGTTGTGGGTCTGCCTTTATGGAGTTTCATTTCAAACCTAACACAGACGGTTATGAAGCGCTAAAAAACTCTAATTATTTCGGTAAAATAAACAATACAGATTTAGATTCCCTTTTGATTCGTTACCATAGGCTTGTAGATGATATTTCACAAAATGAAGGAAGTTATAATGGCTATCTAAAAGGCCAAGAAAATTATATTTCCACTCAGTTTGATAAATCGTTGGTCCTCGCAACAGCTTTCTTACCTCCAGATTCATTAAGCTTAAGAGCTACACCTCAATCTGAATATTTTGAGGATTTTAAAGAGTACACTTCATCTGCATCATATAGAAATGTAATTAATTTAGCAGCTTTTCAGTTTGATTGGATGATTGATTTATATGGTCAACTTGATGAAGTAGGTGAAAATGTAATCAGGGAAATAGATTCATATGATAATTGATATTATAACGACAGTACAAAATGCGTATATAATATATAAACACATACATAAAACCCTACATCAAAAAATCTAAATATCCTTCCTAAAAGTACTCCGCTCTTTATGCTGCACGGGATTGTAATCCTTCCAAAGCAATTGCACGGCAGTATTTTCCTTTAATTCAGGATTTGTTTCAACGGTCTGTATTCCTTTGGAATTGAAGAGGTGCTGCATTTCCTCAAAAATAATTGCTGTAACCCCTTTGCCTTGATATTCAGGGTCAATTCCTATTAAATAAAACGCAGCAGTGTCGTTCTTTTTTTGTGCTTTCAAAATATGGCTCCATCCGAAGGGGAAAAGTTTTCCGTTTGCTTTTTTCAATGCTTTTGAAAAAGAAGGCATCACAACGGAGAAAGCAATCAATTTTCCTGTTTCATCCTTTATGCAGCATATATAATCAGGGTGGATGAAGCTAAAATATTTCTCTTTGTAATAATCTATTTGGTATTGCTGAATTGGCACGAAAGTTTGGAGGGTGTTGTATGTCTTGTTCAACAAACCGAACATATCATCCACATATGGAAGAATTTCTTTTTTGTCCTTAAAACGAATTACGGAAAGTTTGTAGCGTTCCCGCACAATTTTTGAAAATTTCGCGACTTTTTCAAAAATAGTTTCGGGTATTTTCAGAGTGTATTCTACCCAAGTAGCTTGCTTTTCAAAGCCAAGTTTTTCCATGTGTTCCGCGTAATAGGGGTAATGGTACCAAGTAATCATGGTGTTCATTTCCTCGAAACCCATTGTTAGGATTCCAGCTTTTTCCATATTGCTGAATCCTACGGGGCCTTCGGCATATTCTAAGTTGTGTTCACGCCCTTTTTCGTAAGCTTTTTCTAAAAGGGCTTTGGTTACTTCAATATCGTCCACCATATCAAGCCAACCGAAACGGATTTTTTTCTTCCCTTGTTCGTTTACTTCCAAGTGGTTTAAAATAACAGCGATACGGCCAACAATTTCATTGTTTTTGTAAGCCAAATAATACCAAGATTCGGCATTTTTAAAAACTGGGTTTTTTTCAGAATCCAAGGTTTCCATTTCATCCTTTATCAAGGATGGAACCCAGTATTTACTGTCTTTATATAGCTTAAAGGGGAAAGTGACAAACTGTTTAAGATCACTTTTGGAGGTGGTTTGTTTTACAGTAATCATATAATATAATTATTCGCCGTTATCTTCTGGAGTCAATTCCTCCTCGCGTTCGTTCTTTTTGTCTTTCTTATCTTTATCTTTTAATTCTTTGTTGACCTCATCCTCCAAATATTCATCCTTGTCATGCATATCAAAGCGATATGCAACTCCGGCACGGCCATAGAATTTTGAAGGGGTGTCCTTTAAACTATAAGTGAGTGAAAGATCTATTTGTAAATTTTCATTAATCAATGTTGCAGCACCACCACGAAGCAGTTGGTCTGAATAGAAATCGCTTTTAAAGCCTTGGTTTTCAACAAAAACAGAGAACCAGCGATTGGTGGCGTGCGTTAGTGTTACTATATAACCATAAGTTGGAAAATCAGTGGTAACTCGGTCAACGATTATATTGGTAACAAATACCCAACCGCCAATAAAATTGTTTTGTGTGGAAAGAACGAACTTTGGACTTATTTTACCTTCTACTTCGGGAGTGAAGGGATTGTCTGCAAAATCAAAATTGGCACCTGTATAGATTGAAATTGCCGGAATTAAATCTGCCCACTGTGTTTTGTTGTTAGCTTTCCAACTATAAAGATTTGGGCCTTCTAAATCGCGTTTTCGGTAAGGATCATAAATTAAATATTTTGCTCCAAGGGTGTTGCTTTTAAAATTTGAAAGGCTGTATTCTCTAGCTGATGAAGATCGATTATCAGTAACATTGTTCGATTGAAATTCGCCCATAAGGCTCACTTCTAGTCGCTCTTTCCAAAAACCATAACGAATGGAATAGTCAATTGCCAAACCATTGGTCTCGGTTTTTAAAAGATCGTGTTTTTCCTTTCCGTAGCTAAATCCAGATTCAAACTGAAGCACGTTGGTGCCCACCGAAAAAGCTCCCTGAGACCCGCCGGGACGGTTGGTGTTTATCATTTCGGTATATTGTGCCGAAACATTTGAAAAGGTAATGAAACTGAACAGAAATAATAAGGGAAGCTTGATGTTCATAGAATGTGGGTTTAGTTCAAAGATATAGGATTTTACCATTAATTTAATAGTCAATATTCGTCTTTTTCTACATCAATCCGTATTTTTGAAAAGAATTTGACAGTTATGATGACATTCCTAAAAACGATATTAATCGTTCTTCTGGTATATTTTGGGCTAAAGTTTCTCTTTAGGCTCGCCACCCCTTATTTAATGCGCTATATTTCGAAAAAGGCCGGACAGCAGTTTGAGCAGTTTTTCGGAAACAATCCAGATATGAATACACAGCGTGAACAGGAGGGAAGTATAACCATTGATAAAAATCCACCTCCTAACTCCCGAACTAGTAAAAAAGTTGGGGAATATGTGGACTTTGAAGAGGTGGATTGAAAAAAGACGTTTTGAACCACGACGTTTTGACTCACGACAAATAGACATTTTTTAGTCGTGTATCAAAACGTCATGGTTCGTGTTTCCTTTTTCAGTGGTGTTTCCAAAAAAATCCCTAATTTTCCCACTTCATATTCACAAGATCAATTATGCAGTTCAACTATAAAAAATTCCTTCCTCATTTAGTTGTTTTCGTTTTGTTTATCGTTGCCTCCTTGGCTTATTTCAATCCCGTTTTGCAGGGCAAGAAAATATTCCAAAGTGATATTGTGCAATACACCGGAATGGCTAAACAGCAAAACGATTTCCGAAAAGCTACAGGTGAAGAAACTTACTGGACTGATGCGGCTTTCGGCGGCATGCCAACCTACCAATTGGGTGCAAAATACCCAAACAATTATATAAAACAACTCGATCTCGCCATCCGTTTTCTGCCGCGTCCTGCGGACTATCTGTTCCTTTATTTTATAGGAATGTATATCCTCTTTTTAGTGCTGAAAGTGGATTATAAACTCGCTTTTCTAGGTGCTTTGGCCTTTGGCTTTTCAACCTATTTAATAATCATTTTGGGCGTTGGCCACAACGCAAAAGCACACGCAATAGCTTATATGCCTTTTGTTTTGAGCGGAATATTTCTCACGTTTCGAGGAAAATATCTCTGGGGATTTTTATTACTGACGGTTTCAATGGCTTTGGAATTGGTCGCAAACCACTTCCAAATGACTTATTATTTGATGCTTTTGGTTGTAATTATTGGTATTGCTTATTTGATTGATGCTTTTAAAAAGAAACTGCTGCCGCATTATTTCAAAGCTGTTGGAATTATGGCCGCGGGCGTTTTGATTGCAGTGGGCTTAAATGCGACAAATATTCTTGCGACCAAAGAATATGCAGATGCCTCAACCAGAGGAAAAACAGAATTGACCATCAACGCTGACGGTACGCCAAAAGAAAACAAAACCGGACTTGACTTCGATTACATTACCGAATATAGCTACGGAAAACTGGAAAGTTTCAATCTTTTTATCCCTAGATTTATGGGTGGGAGTTCTACCGAAGCATTTCCGAAAGATTCAAAAACTGTAGAAAGTTTGATGCGAATGGGTGCTTCTTCACAGGAAGCGAACCAGGTTTTAAAGCAGGTTCCAATGTATTGGGGCGACCAATCTTTTGTGGGAGCGCCTGCTTATGCTGGAGCAATTATTATTTTTCTTGCAGTTTTAGCTTTGTTTTTAATTCGCGGAAGGTTGAAGTGGTGGGTCGTTTCTGCCTTTGTTTTAACATTGCTTCTCTCTTGGGGGAAAAACTTTAGCGGACTAACGGAATTCTTTATTGATTATGTGCCGTTGTATGATAAATTCCGGGCAGTTTCTTCAATTCAGGTTATTATTGAATTGATCCTCCCAATTCTTGCCATCGTTGGGCTACACCAGTTTTTCAGTCAATTTGAAAAGGAAGAGGAAAAGAAAAAGGCTCTTTTATATTCCACAGGAATCGTGGGCGGAATTACTTTAATTTTTATTCTCTTCAAATCTTCACTTTTCGATTTTGCAAGTCCGTATGACAGCTATTTTAGGGACGAAATGGGCTTGCCGTTTTTGGAGGCCATTCGCGAGGATAGAATATCACTTTTCACTTCTGACGCAATCCGTTCCATGATATTTGTGCTTTTGACCGTTGCAGTCCTTTGGTTTTTTATGAAGGGAACACTGAAAAAGGGATTTGCCATTGCCGCGCTTTGTGTTTTGGTTTTGGTAGATTTGGTAGGCGTTGACAGAAGATATGTAAATGAAGAAGATTTTGTGCAAGCAAAATTGGTTGATGAACCATTTCAGAAAAACGGCGCTGATATTCAAATCCTTGAAGATGATGGCCATTATAGGGTTTATGACGCTACAACAAATGCTTTCAACAGTGGGCGTGCAAGTTATTACCACAACGCTTTGGGCGGTTATCACGCCGCAAAGCCTGGCAGAATACAGGATTTAAATGAGTTTTACATCAGCAAAGGAAATATCGGGATTCTAAATATGATGAACGTGCGCTATATTATTGTCCAAAACAAAAACGGTGGGGCAGTTGCGCAGCGCAATCCGTATGCAAACGGTGATGCTTGGTTTGTTGATAACGTGATTCCTGCAGAAAATGCAAACGAAGAAATACAGCTTTTGGACAGTTTGAACACGAAAGTTACTGCGGTTATAAATAAAGAATTCCTTTCTAAAATACCTGCCCAAAATATCCAAAGAGATACAATCTCTACCATTGAACTTTTTAGCTATAAACCGAATCATTTGGTTTATGAAGCTTCTACAGATACTGATCAATTGGTTATATTTTCGGAAATATATTATCCAAAAGGTTGGAACGCTTATATAAATGGAAAACCTGCGGAATATTTCCGAGCCAATTATGTGCTACGTGCTATGGTTATCCCTCCCGGAAACAATAAAATAGAATTCAAATTTGAACCGAAAGTAATCCAAACCGGAAGCACCATTTCATTAGTGAGCAGTATCATTTTTCTATTAATTTTATTGAGTGGGTTGTATTTCGCTTTTCGGAAAAAAGAAGTGAAAAAATAGATGAAGCGCGCTCTAATCATCACATATTATTGGCCTCCAGCGGGCGGTCCCGGCGTACAGCGATGGTTGAAGTTTGTGAAATATTTTAGGAAATTTGGCGTGGAACCCATTGTTTACGCGCCAGAAAACCCGAACTATCCTTTGGTTGACGAAAATTTTACTTCTGAAATCCCTAAGGATATTGAAATCATAAAACAGCCAATCAACGAGCCATATCGTTTTGCAAAGCTTTTTTCAAAAAAGAAGACCAAACAGATTAGTAGCGGCATCATCTCAAAAAAAGAAGTATCGGCAATGGAGAAATTGATGCTCTATGTGCGTGGCAACTTTTTTATACCAGATGCGCGTGTGGGCTGGGTAAAACCTTCGGTTGCATTTCTCTCAAAATATATAACTGAAAACCCTGTAGATGTAATAATTACAACCGGGCCGCCGCATAGTCTTCACCTGATCGGGATGCAACTTCAAAAAGAGTTGAACGTGAAGTGGATTGCAGATTTTCGTGATCCGTGGACGACGATTCATTACCACAAATCACTTCGTTTGAACAAAGCTTCGGAACAAAAACACAAAGCGCTGGAAGCCTTGGTTTTAAAATCAGCAGATATCATTACCGTGACCAGTCCAACTACAAAAAAGGAGTTTGGGATGATAACTGAAACTCCAATTGAAGTAATTACAAACGGATTTGATATTTCGGAAAAAATTGAATTTGTGACGGATTCTGTCTTTTCAATTTCACATATCGGTTCTTTGTTAAGCGAACGAAATCCAGAAGTTTTGTGGAAAGTGCTAGCTGAAATTTGCAAAGAGAATCCTTCCTTTAAAAATGATTTACGACTTAAATTTGCAGGAGCTGTGAGCGATGAAGTGAAGAAAAGTCTAGAGAGTTTTGAACTATCCGAGAACTGTAATTTTTTAGGCTACGTTTCGCATTCCGAAGCTTTAAAATTGCAACATCAAAGCCAAGTGTTGCTTTTGGTTGAAATAAACAGTGCGGAAACGAGAGCAATCATCCCAGGAAAACTTTTCGAATATCTAGCGGCCAAACGTCCCATAATTGCTTTGGGGCCAAAGGAAAGTGATATTGAAGGAATTATTTCCGAAACGAAATCTGGCAAATTTTTCAGCTATTGGGATGACGATGGAATAATGGCCGAGATACTTCAGTTTTATGGACATTTCAAAAATAGCGATTTAAAAACTGATTCCGAAGGGATTGAAAAATATAGCAGAAGGGAGCTTACGAAACAAATGGCTGCCTTAATTCAGAACTAAAAAGTAAAACCCCCGATCTCCGCCAAGGGCGAATCACGGAGGTTTAACCAACCAACCAAAAAACTATCTTCTATCCGCGTCCACTAGAACTAACATCTCTGGACGAGCTACCTCTGGAAGTGTTCGCTTTTGAACTGCTTCGCGAAGGCGCACTGGACTTATTAACTGTACTGCGGCTCGCTGTTTCTTTTTTGGGAGCCTGTGTTGTATTTCTTGTTGCCGAACTACTTCTATTATTTGAAGAAGTGTTAGACTTATTTACCGTACTGCGGCTCGCGGCTTCTCTTTTGGGAGCCTGTGTTTTTGTGCTTCTTGTTACAGAGCTGCTTCTGTTGTAAGAAGAAGCGCTTTGGGTTTGTTGTTTCTGAACGGTTCTTCCTGTAGAAACACTTCCTGTATTTTTTGAGCGAACTGTATTTTCACTTCTAGTATCTTTCACAGTATTTCTTGTGTTCCCATTACTTACTCGCGTAGTATTTTTATCGCTGGAATTAACAGTGTTTCTAGTTGGAGCACTATTGGAATTACTTTGAGTGCTACGCGTATTTCTGTCAATTTTTGCGGCTCCTTTACTGTTCATGCTACTGTTTCGGGTTACAGATCCGCTTCGAGTATTGTTATTTTGGAATGTACTATTGCTATTTCTAACAGAGTTATTTGTGCGTGTATTATTAGAAGCAACCATTGTATTTACTCGGTTTGGGTTGTAATTTTTATTCACAGAAGCTCTTCCTCTATTATCATAAACCCGACTTCCGGGACGATAAAAATCTCTGCGACCATTGTGATAGGCTACTTTATTTCTGTTCTTGTAATATATTACGTGGTCGTAATAGCTGTAGCGCACAGGGTTGTAATATCTTCTGTAAGGCATATCATAAACTATACAGTGAGTATATATTGGAGGTGCATAATACACGTGCCAAGGGCGATAAACATAATATGGATTGTACATATTTATAACACCTGTGCAATGTGAGTAATAGCCATAATTGTTATAGATTACATTCAAGCCACCAACACGGACAATACGTCTGTTGTTGTAGCGTATATCAACATTTCCTGCTTGTGTTATTCGTCCATATTCGTCGTAATAAATAGGAACACTTTCCACCTGAATCACGGCACCGTAATCGTCATATTGTACATAAGTTTCATAATCATAACCTGAGTTGAAACTTATATTTACGTTTCGAGAGCTAATGGTTACTTGTGAAGCAGTTTGTGGCCCAACATACACAAAGTCGAATTGACCATCGGGGAAAACGGAGAATTCCACATCTCCTTCAACGAAGATGTATGCGTTGCCATCATAACCTCTTCTGAGGTTGTTTTCACTTTCGTTAGAAGTTGCATTTGCAGAAAATCCTATTAAAAGGATGCTGAAAATTAGGGCTAGATTTTTCATAAGTTCTAAAATTTAAAAGGTTCGTACTTGCTATAATTCTTTGGTCAGCTGAGTACGCTTGTAAATAACCAACGACCGTGCCAAGTTTTTAAACCGTTGATTTTCAGCAATAGTTTTGCGGTTTTGAAAAGAGAAGAGCTATTTTGGAAACATTCAAATAAAAAATCCGCTGAACTGTTTTACCAATTCAACGGACTTTAAAAACTAACCAACCAAAAAACTAAAAGTCTTATTTTCTGTTATATTGATTTCAATTAGTGTGCCAAAAAATTAAATTTTTAAAGTTTCTCCTTTAAGTATGATGCTGTAAATGACTCCTTGCTTTTCGCTACTTCTTCTGGAGTACCTTCGGCCACAACTTGCCCACCATTTTCACCGCCTTCGGGACCAAGGTCTATAATGTAGTCTGCACATTTTATCAAATCTATATTGTGTTCCACTACAATTACTGTGTGACCTCTGTCCAATAGTGCATAAAACGAAGCTAGCAATTTTTTTATGTCGTGGAAGTGGAGCCCCGTTGTGGGTTCATCAAAAATAAAAACAGTTTTCTCTCTTGAAGTTCCCTTTACCAAAAATGAAGCAAGTTTGATACGCTGAGCCTCCCCGCCAGAAAGAGTTGAGGAGCTTTGGCCCAATTGTACATAACCCAAACCTACGTCCTGCAGGGGTTGAAGCTTTATTGCAATTTTGTCCTGTTTGTGTTCTCCAAAAAATGCTACGGCATCATCCACAGTCATCGTGAGGATATCGTCTATGTTTTTGCCTTGGAAGGATACTTCCAACACTTCTTTTTTAAAACGTTTGCCGTTGCAAGTATCACAAATCAAATGCACATCGGCCATAAACTGCATCTCGATGGTTACTTCGCCGTCACCCTTACAGGTTTCGCAGCGCCCGCCATCTACGTTAAAACTGAAATGTTTTGCTTTATATCCGCGGATATCCGAAAGTTTTTGGGAAGCGTACAAATTCCGAATATCGTCATACGCCTTAATATAGGTTACTGGATTGCTACGGCTAGAGCGACCAATGGGGTTTTGATCAATGAATTCAATACTTTTAATGGTTCCAAAATCTCCTTTTATTTCTGAAAACTGGCCTGGTTTTTCGCCATATCCGCCAATTTCCCGCATCAGGGCAGGGTAAAGAATTTTCTTGACCAACGTACTTTTTCCGCTGCCGGAAACGCCGGTAACGGCAGTAAAAACGTTTAAAGGAAAAGTAACGTCTATATTTTTAAGGTTGTTCTGTCGTGCGCCAGTTATGGAAACTTTGTTTTTTGAAGTACGGCGTTTTTTTGGCACTTCTATTTCCATTTCACCATTTAAGTATTTTGCTGTAAGTGAATCTGATTTTAGGATTTCAGCATAACTTCCCTGTGCTACCACTTCGCCACCAAAGGTTCCGGCTTCGGGGCCGATGTCTATTATTTCGTCTGCAGCCTTCATAATGTCCTCATCGTGTTCCACTACAATAACCGTATTTCCCAAATCGCGAAGTGATTTCAAAACAACTATAAGTCTTTCGGTATCTTTTGGATGGAGACCAATGCTGGGCTCGTCGAGAATATACATGGAACCAACGAGGCTGCTTCCCAAGGAAGTTGCAAGATTGATTCGCTGTGATTCTCCACCAGAAAGCGTGTTCGATTTTCGGTTCAATGTTAAATAACCTAGACCAACATCTCTCAAAACCTTCAAACGATTGTTGATTTCAAGCAATAATCGTTTTGCAACCATTTCTTCAAATTCTGAAAGTTCAAGATTTTTGAAAAATTGCGCGGCTTTATCCAACGGTAGCTCCACCAATTCCTGGATTGCGGTCCCATTTATTTTTACGTAACCAGCTTCGGGGCGAAGGCGTTTTCCTTTACAAGTTGCACATTTTGTTTTTCCGCGGTAGCGGGAAAGCATCACCCGGTTTTGGATTTTATAGCTTTTCGATTCTAAAAAGGAAAAGAAAGAATTGAGCCCTTCAAAATATTTATTGCCTTCCCAAACCAATTGTTTCTGCTCTTCCGAAAGCTGGAACCAAGGCTTGTGGATTGGAAAATCGAATTTATAAGCGTTGTTTACCAACTGATCCCGATACCAGCTCATGCTTTCGCCCCGCCACGGAAATATTGCATTTTCAAAGATTGAAAGTGCAGTGTTTGGGATTACCAAATCTTCATCTATACCAATAACATCACCATAACCTTCGCATAATGGGCAGGCGCCATACGGATTATTGAAGCTGAAAAGATGTGCATTCGGTTCCATAAAAACCAGACCATCTGCTTCAAAACGGTTATTGAATTCTGTAATTTTATTTGAAGAAAGCTCTTCGATATACAATTCTCCTTTTCCTTCAAAAAAGGCTATTTCAATGGCATCGGCAAGACGGTTATAAAAATCTTCTTCGTCTTTTGTAATGATTCGGTCAATAACCAAATCTATATTTTTCGAAAAGATTTTTTCCTCTATTTCATCAATTCTTAAAACTTCCCCTTCAATTTTAATTCTTGAATATCCCTGTTGGGCCAAGGCCTGGATTTTGTTTTCCATTGTTCGGCCTTCTTCCAAAGAAATGGGAGCGAGGAGGAGCAATTTTTCACCTTCTGGAAAGTTTTTTATAAAACTTATAACATCTGTAGTGGTATCTTTTTTAACTTCTTTTCCGGAAATTGGTGAAATGGTTTTCCCAATTCTCGTATAAAGCAATTTTAAATAATCGTAAACTTCAGAGGATGTACCAACGGTTGACCGAGGATTTGTAGAGTTTACTTTCTGTTCTATCGCAATGGCTGGAGAAATTCCTTTTATGGAATCTACCTTTGGTTTGTCCAACCTTCCCAAAAACTGGCGGGCATAGCTAGAAAGGCTTTCCACATAGCGCCGTTGGCCTTCTGCATAAAGTGTGTCAAAAGCCAAACTGGATTTTCCACTGCCGGAAAGGCCAGTAATAACAACCAGTTTGTTTCGCGGAATAGCGACCGAAATGTCTTTAAGATTGTGAAGTTTTGCACCCTGAATCAGGATATTTTTTTTTGTATCTAAGGTTTCTGTACTCAATTTATTATCTCCTTTTTTAAAGCTTTTCACAAAGATACTATATCGGTTTTAGCAATGCACCTTCGAGCTTATTATTATTATTTATAGAAATATTTAACCTTTTTTTTGCATTTGTGAAATCTTTGTTGTTATATTTACGGCTCT
>JAPKFY010000042.1 GCA_026646335.1 Aequorivita sp.
TAAAACCGAAGAACAGATAGCTGAATATAAAGCAATTATCCGAAAGATTATTGAAACTGGAAGTATTGAAAGCGTTTTCGACGATATTGCCAAAATATATGTTCCGAAAAGAAAAAAGATTATACTTGATAAAAACGAAATTCGTGATATTGCAAAAAAACACGACAGCACTGTAGAACTGCTGAACGAATATTTGGATGATACTGAGGAAGGGATAAAGTTAAATGTAAGAAATACAGATTCTGTTGGAGCAGAAATAGAAGTTGTAACCACAGCTAGACAAGAATCACCATTTAATGAGGATTTAAATTTTAATAATGTTCAATTAGAAATTTTAAGAAAGATGAAAGATGCGTCTTTCATTTTGGCTCAAAGTAAGGTAGACAAGTTTGCTTTAAAAAATGGAATTTTTAAAAATCAGCTCATAGATAGTATTAATGAGGCTTGTTATGATCTTCTGGAGGGCGAACCACTTATTGAAGAAGAGGAAGAAAATTACATTATCGAAAGGTCCTATTACCAAGAATTAGAAATAAAACGATAAAATTATGGCATTGAAGATTAAAGAGAAGGAAGCAACCGCAATTATTAACTCACTATCTGGGGGAGTAGTACCAAAAATAGGCGTACAACATATTACGGTGGGAAGAAAACTTGAAATTGAGGCTTTCACTGAGGCACTGGATGATGTAAAAAATGGTCACAGTATGGTCAAATTTTGGATTGGTGATTTTGGATCAGGAAAATCGTTTATGTTGCATTTAATGAATACGGTAGCTACTAAACAGAAATTTGTTGTAGCAAATGCAGATTTTACCCCTGATAATAGATTATATGCTAATGATAGAAAAGCAGTTGCTCTCTATAGCGCTATAATGGATAATGTGTCCATACATACAAAACCTGAAGGTGGAGCATTACCTACTTTATTAGATAAATGGATTGAGCAAGTAGTTTCAAAAACAGCCCAGTTGAACAATATCCCGATTACAGAAATTAGGGATGAAAAATATCTGAACCTTATCCAGAGCAATATAATGCAAACTGTAAATGAAGTCACTGATACTGGAGGATTCGACTTTGGGGTTGTTATTATCAAATATTATGAAGGTTACATAAAGGATGACGAATATTTGAGGAGAAGTGCGCTTAAATGGTTAAAAGGTGAATATCAAACCAAAACAGAAGCTCGACAAGATTTAGGGGTGCGGGAAATTGTAAATGATATGAATTATTATGACATGCTGAAAAACTTTTGCAGGCTTTTCGTGAGTATTGGTTATAGTGGATTTATGATAAATTTGGATGAAGCAGTCAATTTATATAAGATTTCGACTTCTACAATGAGAGCAAAAAATTATGAGAAAATTTTGACAATATTCAATGATTGTTTTCAAGGAAAAGTATCTAATTTTTTTATTAATTTTTCTGGAACCAAGGAGTTTTTGGAAAATGAAAGGCGGGGGTTATTCAGTTATGATGCGCTAAAAACAAGACTGGAAACGAATAAGTTTGAAACAATGGAATATCGTGATTTAGCACAACCAGTCATTAAGTTGGTGCCACTTAATCACAGTGAAATTTTTGTTTTGTTGAAGAAACTTAAAGAGATTTTTGATCTGAACTATAATACAAGTATCGATATTACAGATGCCGACATACAAATGTTTATGGAAGAAATTTTTAATAAGCCTGGTGCAGATGAGTTTTTAACTCCTAGGGAAGTGATTCGAGATTTTTTAAATATCCTTAGCCTTTTAAGACAAAATCCAAATGCCGAAAAGCAAAGTTTAATTACTAATATTGAAATTGCTGACGAAAGACCCGATGAAAGCATATTTGATTCAATTGAAGAATTATAATGTCGTATAACTTATTATCTGAGCCTATTCGAAAATATATTCGGAATAAACGATGGGAATCGTTACGTCCTATTCAGGCAGCGGCGATTGATAAAATTATAACAACAGATAGTAATTATATTTTAGCTTCGAGAACGGCATCTGGTAAAACTGAAGCAGCATTTTTACCAATATTATCTAAAACAGATTTCAACAAAAGAGGTGTTCAGGTTCTCTATATTTCTCCATTAATAGCGTTGATAAACGATCAGTTCTACAGGATTGAAGATCTGTGCAAGGATTTAGAGATTAAGGTTACCAAATGGCATGGAGAAGCCAAGCGGTCATTAAAGAATGAACTTATTAAAAATCCGGAAGGTATTGTTTTAATAACTCCAGAGTCTATTGAAGCGATGTTTGTTCATTCACCATACAATGTATATGCTCTTTTTGAGAATTTAAAATACATAGTTATTGACGAGATACACTCATTTTTAGGCGTTGATAGGGGAACTCAATTAATGTCATTATTATCGCGCCTGCAGGAAATAAATAGAAATAGAATTGTAACCATTGGTCTATCGGCAACAATTGGAAACGAAAACTATTTAGAAGCAAAAAAGTTTACGGGGAATAGTTCTGATACAAAAGTTTTACTGGATAAAACTAAAAAGGATACCGAAGCTAAGTTCAAATATTTTGAAAATAACACAAAAGAACTTTCATTGGATTTACTTAAAGATTTATACTCCGAGACAAACAACAATAAAGTTTTGATTTTCCCAAATAGCAGGGGAAGAACTGAGGAAATTGCCGTGAAGCTTCGAAAGTTATCAGAACGTGTTAACGGGCATAAAAATTACTATTCGCATCATTCCTCCGTTGATAAAGAGATTAGGGAAAACATTGAGTTTTTCGCAAAAAATAATAAAAGATTTAATTTTTGCATTTCCTGTACATCAACTTTAGAACTTGGAATTGACATCGGTTCTGTTGATAAAATTGTTCAAATTGATTCAACACATTCGGTTTCCTCACTAGTTCAAAGAATTGGTAGAAGTGGCCGTAAAGATGGCGAGAAAAGTTATTTATGCTTGTATGCCACTAATAAATGGAGTTTATTACAATCTTTGGCATGCTGGTTATTATATAAGGCAAACTTCTTAGAGCCCATAAAGATAGCCGTTAAACCGTACGATATTTTGTTACACCAAATGCTATCTATAGCAAAGCAATCATCTGGGTGTAATAGGTTGGATTTGGTCGACCGTTTAAAATCCAATTTTGCATTTCGAGAGATCACGGAAGATGATATAAATTGCATTATTGAGTTTTCGGTTGAAAAAGATTACTTAGAAGTACTCCAAAATGATGTTATATTAGGTGTTGAGGGTGAAAACATAGTTAATACAAGAGAGTTTTATAGCGTTTTTAAAACGGAGGTAAATTTTAAGGTAATAAATGCTGGAAGAAGGATTGGCGAAATTCCTTTTTCTCCTCAAGTGAGGATAGATGAAAATATTTTATTGGCGGCAAGAATTTGGAAAATTAGAGATATTGATTTCAAAGGCCAAAAAATTGATGTGATTCCCGCACCTGATGGCAAAAATCCAATGTTTTTTGGAGGAGGAGGAGATATAGATCCAATCGTGCGGAAAGAGATGTTGCGAATTTTGAAATGCGATGTAAATTATCCAGAATTAAATGAAACAAGCAGCTCCGTACTTCAAGAACTACGCTATGATTTTAATGGTTTTCCTATGATTAGCATAGCCACCGAACGACCTCTACTAATAAAAGAAAAGAAACAAATATTGTACACATTTACTGGAACTAAAATAAATAGGAGCTTAAGCTTTCTTTTTACGTTACTGGGTATAAATAATTTCCTAGTAGATCATACTAGCAGTATTGAAATAGACATAAGTCCTGCAGACTTTAAAGTTCTAACAAAACAAATGAAGGATGTTTATGATGATATTGATTCCTATTTAGAGGTCGCTTTGGAAGAAAATGAAATGTTATTAAGCTTTTCAAAATGGGGTTTATTTCTACCAATAAAATATCAATGTGAAATTCTAAAGGATCGATATTTTGATTTTGAGGGAGCGATTGAATTTATGGAGCAAACGAAGTTTTTGAAAATTCAATCACATTAAATGTATACAGGATAGGTGCCTTTATGAGAATAAGTCTATAGCTAATTAGAGAATATAATTTTAAATTTTTTAAAGATGAGCAATTTAAATCAATTGGAACTAGGAGTGATTACTTCAAAAGCAAGAGCCGATAAAGCCATTAATTCATTGAAGGGAATATTGCTTGGAATAAATTTAGACAAAGAGGTAAACATAAAGGAAGTGAATGAGCTCAAAGAATGGGCAGAAAACCACAAGGCCTTAATAAATAGAAACCCCTTTAAGGAATTTATGACTATCATTGAGGAAACGGTTTCTAATAATATTCCTGCAACGGAAACGATAGAGGATCTATTCTGGCTTTGTCAGAAATATGAAAATGACAACTACTATTACAAGGCATTAACGACTGATCTACAAACACTACAAGGTATTTGCCACGGGATTTTAGCAGACGGAATTATAAATGAAAAGGAGGTTCGTGACCTCGAGACCTGGCTTGAACAAAATACACATTTAGGCACTTATTACCCCTATGATGAAATTAGGAGCTTAATTCTATCCATAGTGTCGGACGGAATAATTGAGGAAGAAGAAATATTGGTTTTAAAAGCATACCTAAATCAATTTGTAAATATTGAAAACCAAGAAATAGCTAAACAAATTGATGATGAAACCGCTGATATAAATATTTCAGGACATTGCACCAGCGATCCCAATATAGATTTTGATGGCAAAACATTCTGTGTTACTGGAGTTTTAAAAAGCGGTAACCGTAGCGAATTGGAAAATCTTATTTCAGATATGGGTGGCATTCCAATAAAATCGGTTACAAAAAAAACTGACTATTTAATTGTGGGGGATAATGGAAATCAAGCTTGGGCATTTGCTTGTTACGGACGGAAAGTGGAAAAGGCCTTGGAAATGAGAAAGGCCGGCCATCAGATTTGTTTAGTACATGAATATGATTTAATGGATGCTATAGAAGATATGAGATCATAAAAGGTATTGGCATAGATAACAATTCCATATTCTCATATAACGCTAAAAATTTATTTCTAATTTTAAGAGTTAGAACAAATAAATTAATCGAATGTCAGAAACCATAGCGAACCGGCAGGTATTTTCGTTGTACGAGGTAACGCGAAGTATTGAGGATACTATAGCAAAGAGGTACCAGCAATCCTATTGGATCAAGGCGGAGATGAACAAGCTGAATTTATATCAGCACTCTGGCCATTGTTATCCTGATTTGGTAGAAAAACGCGATGGGAAGGTAATAGCCCAGCTTCGTGCCAACTTGTGGCGGACTGATTATGAGAATATCAACAAACGCTTTTTGGAGGTTTTAAAAGAACCGTTAAAGGATGGCATTAAAATATTGTTTTTGGCAAGGATAAATTTTCATTCCACTCATGGCTTGTCTTTGAATATAATGGATATTGACCCCAGTTTTACTTTAGGCGATCTGGAAAAGGAAAAGCAAGAAACCATTAAAAAGCTGCAGACCGAGGGTGTATTTAAGCAAAACAAAACCCAAAAGCTAGCAAGAGTACCACAGCGCATTGCTGTTATTTCAGTAGAAACAAGTAAAGGATATGAGGATTTTTTGAGCGTATTGAACGGAAATTCTTGGAACTATTGTTTTTTCACTTTTTTATTTCCCTCAATACTGCAAGGCGATAAGGCCATAACGGAAATAAGCAAACAGTTGGAACGCATTAAAAAAGTGCAGCACCATTTTGATGCAGTGGCCATCATCCGTGGTGGCGGTGGCGATATAGGGCTTTCCAGTTTTAACCACTATTTACTGTCAAAAGCCATAGCCGAATTCCCGCTGCCCGTATTGACAGGAATTGGGCATACAGCCAACGAAACGGTAACTGAAATGGTTTCCTATTACAATGCCATTACACCTACGAAGTTAGCCGAGTTTTTGATTCAGAAATTCCATAATTTCTCAGTGCCAGTAAAGGAGGCGGAACGGAAGGTTGGGGATATGTCGTTACGCTTACTGCAGGACACAAAGGCTACCTTTGAAAGCACGATACGATTGTTTCGGACAAATACGCGGAGTTTGGTAAATGACCATAAACATCGCGTACGGCAATACAATCTGCAATTACAACAACAGAGTGTATTTCGCTTTAAGAACGAACGACAAGTGCTGGATAGCTTTAACGAATTATTGTTGCGTGGGGGAGGGCAGAAGCTAAAAGAAGAACAGCGAAGTGTAGCACAGCTGCAAACAGATTTAAATAGGGTTAGTATGTACCATTTAAGTACATCAAAGCAAAGGTTTAGTACGCTTGAGCGTGATCTGGAGACCATGCATCCTAAAAGCGTTTTAAAACGGGGTTATAGCATAACAACATTAAACGGTAGGGCAGTAGCTAGTATTAACGCCGTTAGTGTTGGGGATACATTGGAGACTTTGGTTTTTGATGGTGTTTTAATTAGTACGGTAAAATCTAAAAATGAAATAAGTGATGAGTGAGGAAATAAACTATTCAGCGGCTTTTGAGGAGCTGCAGGAAATTGTGAATGAAATAGAACAGGGGGAGATATCGGTTGATGAACTTTCGGCTAAGGTAAAGCGCGCTTCTGTCCTGATAAAAATCTGCAAAACAAAACTGACCACTACGGAGGAGGATGTTCAGAAGATATTGAAGGAGCTGGAGGATTGATGCTAGGTATTATTGAAAGATTTTTTAATGGTGTGGTCATCTCGCCTGTGCTGCCATGCTGTCTCGTCCAGTAGAAGATTTTATAATAGCCTAGCCAAAAACCTTGGATCACTTAAACAGGTCAATAAAGCCTATTATTTACCATAAAAAATATTCCTATCTTCTCCATTAATTGCACCCTATTAATAGGCTGTTGTACAGCTTTGAATGCAGCAATTACTTTATAGTGAACTTCATTATTTACTACAGCAAGCGCTTGGTTATTAGCTTAGTAATTGAGTTGAAAAAGTTCAATACAATAAACCTTTTAATCTTTATTAAACAAGGGTAAAATGCTCTCTATGGCGATCAAGATATCCCAAGTTGTGGACACTCAATTTATTTATTTTTTCTGTACCATCTACCCCAATTTTTTGGTAGGCTTGTTTTTCAATGGCGTTTGACAAGATGATTTTGCCTGTGTTTTCAAAACTTATTAGATGACGGTCGAAGAGGGCGTCATAGGTGGGAGATAACAAGAGGCCATTGTCGACATCCAAACGCTCTTCATCATTAGCCTTGGACCAAGGGACAATATGAGATGCAATCAGGACATCCAGTTTGTCAAAGCCTGTTACGGCACATTGATATTCCCAACGGTGAATAATCCGCTTGCGATATGCTCCTTGACCTACACGGGAAGTAACCAAACCTTGGCGTTCGGTAGCATTGGGTGGTGTAAAACCATAATTGGCCCATTGCAAGGGTTCGCTCACTAAATGGTTTTTTGATGGTATTACGGGAAGTGATGCCCCAACCCGCTTAAAGAAAAATTTAATACCTATGCGGGTTTTGCCTGCCGTGTCGTGGGTTTCAAAATAATCGGCATCAAAGCACTCCACTTCACTTACAAAACGCACATAACCTGGTCCATCGCTTTCAAATAGGAATACGCGCTTTCCATTGTTAAGGTGGTCTTTTAATGCTAGGTTTCCTCTGGTGAATTCCATATCGCCAGACTGGCCCTCACCTGTATAGGTAAAGACCTTTGGGTTATCCCATCCGTCTTCATAGCCATGTTGCTTACCGGACTTGCCTGAAAATATAAAGATAAAAGGAAACTTGGACGAAGGACAGATACCGCTTTGCCTATTGCCGCCATAGATATCATGAATGTCTCTCCGCCTGTTATAGCGTTGACCTGGGATGAAAGGTAACTGGGGAGTTGATGACACTTTTTCTTGTTAAATTTTGGGACTATTTTTATATGGCATTGGAACGAATGTACGAAAATGAATGCATTACTTTAGGATATTCAATAGTTCCTTTATTATTCATAGGGATATTGATACTGTTTCGGTTGTGGGTTGTGGGTTGTGGGTTGTGGGTTGTCTGTTGTCTGTTGTGGGTTGTCTGTTGTCTGTTGTCTGTTGTCTGTTGTGGGTTGTCTGTTGTGGGATGGTTGGATGGTTGGATGGTTGGATTTTTGGATGATTGGATTGTTGGAATTTTAGATTGTTGGATTGTAGGAGTTAGTGAAAAGTGAAGCAGGATTTGGATTGTTCTAAGAGGCATTAATTTAGTAGTGTGTAAAAAGGCCGAAATGTCGAAACTCGCTAAATTTGCTACGCAAGAATTTTTATATTGTCACTTTCCAAAAATTTTCATCAAATGAATACATTTCAAACTATTAGCACAGCATATTTAAGAGCTTCAAGAACCATAGAAACAGTGCTTGTTTCAAAAGAAAGCTTGAGCACGGTTTTTTTTATTTATAACTATGAAGGCAATTCATTTAGGGTATTTGAAAATCATTTAGGCTTATTAAACTTTTTTCAAAACAAGGGGGAAAGTGATTTTCACTTTAGCTCAGAAATTGAAGTTGATGCGTTTTTGTCCGATGTAAAATTAGTGGCATAAAAATTTGGATTGATGTTAGGATGTTTAGTGCATCAGGTTGTTTAATGAATAATTAATGATGAATAATTAGTAATGAATAATTAGATTTTGATATTACCCCTTCCGTCTCCCGACGAAAAGGTCGGGAGCCACCTTCCCCTGGGATGTTGTTTCTGCATTTATAACAAGATTTTCGAAGAGGGGAAGGAGCTTTTTATTGGGATAGCAAATAATTTTTAAACTTAGTACTCTCGAGGTTAATCTGTATGTTTTTATGGTTTTCGATAATGGGAGGGAAGTATTTTTTCTTTTTCCTTGACGAACCCTTCGACTGCGCTCAGGGCAGGCAAGAATCAAAAATAACGCTAGGCTTACGAAAAGATTCCTGAAAATTTCTTTATTTCCGGCAACGGGATGGCTATAGGCTTTAGACGGTTGTGAATCTGTGAGTCTGTGAGTGAGTGAATTTGTTAGTATGTGAGTTTGTGAGTATTTGAATTCGTGGGGGGAAGTGCGCGAGGATGTGCAGAAATATGCAAAAAGTGTTGGTTTGTGTTTTGGGGCATTGATTTTAAGGCTGTTGCGTTTAAGTTTGGCTTATTGTTTAACCTTAAAATCATTAAAAATGGCAAAGCAAAAAGGAATTTTGAAGTTGAAGGGTACCATGGGAGATGTTACCTATTACAGAACCGCGGACGGGTATATGGCCCGGGAGAAAGGAGGGATTGAGAAGTCTCGTATTATGAACGATCCAGCTTTTAAGAGGACACGGGAAAACGGGCAGGAATTCGGTACGGCAGGAAAAGGTGGGCAACTGATTCGGAAATCGCAGCGAATCTTGTTGCGTCAGGTGGGTGATAATCGAGTGACTGGCAGATTGGTTCAACAATTAATGCGTGTTATAAAAAGTGACGCTGTGAATGAACGAGGTCTGCGTACCGTTCAGGATGGTGACATGAGCCAATTGCAGGGGTTTGAGTTTAACCAAAAAGGAAAACTGACTACTGTATTCTTTACAGGTTTTACTCCAACTTTTGACCGGCCCTCGGGAGCGTATGATGTGGATGTTGCGGAATTCGTGCCCAATGAGGCCATTGATGCGCCCCGTGGTACTACACACATACAGTTATCAGCAGGAGTAAGCACCTTGGATTTTGGGGCTCGTAAGTTTGAGGAAGGTCATATCCTTTCGCCTATCATTCCTTATGATAACCAAACCCAAGCTGCATTTACGCTTAATTCGACTGTGCCAGCTGCAAGTACGTTCCCTGTCATCGGGGTAGTGGGAGTAAGTTTCTTCCAAGAGGTAAACGGGCAGATGTACCCATTGCGAAATGGGGTGTTCAATGCGCTTTCCATAGTTACCGTTGATCAACCGTAATCTTAAAAGCCTTAGCAATGGATTTGTTTTTATTTAGGACACATTTTAGGGCGGGGACAAATGGGATGCTGTTTCACAAGCAGCATTTCATTTGCTTTTGTGTTGAGTTGCCCTGGCTGTGCAATGAACAGAATACATCGTGTATACCGGATGGGGTATATGAATTGGAGCGGTGTTATTCCTTGGAGTTTGGCCATCATATACGGGTAAAGAAAGTGCCAGAACGGTGCGGGATACTATTTAGGTCATCGATAGCTGCGGGGGACTGCTCCTCTGGCGCCATAATACCTTTTATTCGGCTGGAAGGAGTTGGAAAGGGAAGTGGCTCGAAGGAGGCGCTCCACAAAGTGTTGATGCGGATGGAAGCTGCGCGGAGCGAAGGGGAATGCTTTTTTTTGACGGTGGAGTCGGTGCATGGTGGGAGGTGAGGTTTCAGTTATCAGTTATCAGTTATCTATTGTCGGTTGTGTGTTGTGCACTTCGACTGCGCTCAGTGTGACAGTTATTGGTTTTGGGTTGTTGGTTTTTAGATGTGGTTTCTCAGTATTCATTGATTAATTAGAATTGTATTTTAGGAAAGTGATTATATATTGTTTTTAATGGTTGGGAGTGATGAAAAAATATAACAATAGGAAGGATCTGCGATTGCGGGTGTTACGCAGGATGCGGAATTTGGGATGGGCGATTACGGCTATGGGCGGAGGAGTAATTGGTCTGCCTGGGCCAGATTTACTGGAACGGCTTGCGGTTTATACCATAGTGGTGGGTACTATTGTTTCAGTGGGGAGTCAAGCGCTTATCAATGAAATGGAGGGCAGGGATGGGGATTTCGGTTCCTCTGGAGGTGGGGGTGCTTGGACTGTTTATAGAAATGAAGGATTAATAACAAGTTAAATGGAATTTAAATTTATAGGATTATGGACAATTATAAATTGAGTATTTACGGAGGAACAATATTTGGGCTTGTACCAAATTTACCTGTGGAAAATATTATCGTCACCATTTATATGGCGGTATTGGGAACATTGACCAGTTTTTTGGTAACGTTACTGTTAAAGTGGGCTGGTGGATTTGGGGAGAGGTAGTTGTCTGTTATCGGTGGTCGGTTGTTGGTTTTCGGTTGTTGGTTTTCGGTTGTTGGTTATCGGTTGTCGGTTTTCGGTTTTCGTTTGTCAGGGTGAAGTAATCAGGGAAGTTCAACAATTGGCAATGAGGAATTAGCAATGAACAGTTAGCAATTGACAATGATCAATTACCACCCTTCTAATTACTAAATACTACTCAGCACATTCCCCACTAGCCCAAGAAGTAAGCCCAGCCCGCTCTGCCATACAAGGATTGCCATAAGTCTTCCCATCACAACCGCAAACGGGGTTATAGTCTAAAGTGCACGGACCGTCGCTTATTTTAGATTTGTCAATACAGGCAATCGTTTTCCCAGCCCCGCAGGAAGAAGAAATAAGCAGCCCGCCAAAAAGTAGCAGGGAAAAAACAAAAGTAATTCTGTTTCCCGTCTTCATAAAAATAAGTTATTGGATACCACAAATATAACCCATTTTCACCCCAAATTTACAAAGCCATTAAAATTTACCGTCCATAGTGCTTATGCGTGCATATACATCACATCGCAAATTCACTGCCCTTCTAGGTCTTTTCCTGTCTAAAATAATTAGGTAGGCTATAATATATCAATAAGATTTTAGGCTTAAACGCTAGTAAAAGATTTCCTGCTTTAATGAAGCTATCTGTATTTATTGGCAGCTTCTGAAAACAAAAAACCTCCCAAAAAGGAGGTTTTTCAATAGTTAGTTGGTTTTATTATTTACTATCCAAGAATAGCAATTAAAAGTACTTGAAGAGATACTGAGGTATTGGCTGTAACCATAATATTTAATAGATTTAACCCTAAGTCCCCTTCTGCTTCAATCATTCCTGCAAACTCATATACCCCGTCATTATTTAAATCTTCATAGGATGCGAAATGAATTTCATAGGCACCTTCTGTTAGAAAATATAGACCAAACTGGTTGCTAGCACCAGTGGCAACACTACTTGTTACTGCATTAGAAAACCTAACGCCAGCAGCATTTTCATTTTCTTCACTTGCGTTAAAACTACCTTTTGCATAGGCATAGGCAACTGTTTTATTGTTGTTGTTACCTGTGTTATTAGTAGCTGTTCCAGTAATAGTACCGGCATCCAACTTGTTTACAACTCTAATGCTGCTTTCAAGTTGAGATTGTGCAGCAAAGTTATAACCAGAATTTCCAGGATCGGTCACGATAGACTTGCGCAAATCGAAATCTATTATCACTTCGTTAGAAGTACTGGCGGCAATGTTATAACTGCTGTTTACATTAATGGTGTTGTTTTGAGCTGTTAACTTAATCTTTTCGTTACTTGTAGTAAGCACGTAATTAGCAGGCGTATTTCCAGAGGCATCGCTTTGAGTGTCTAAAACTAAAGTTACCTGGTTATAGGTGTTTGCAGCTAAATCGATATCGCCCAACAATTGGGTTTCTCCATTTTGAAGCGCGTGCAGGTTTACAGTGGTTTTTGTAAACCCATTTACACTAGTACCGTTTAGTTTTACGTCTGCAATAGTTACAAAAACACCTTGAACCTCTGTATTGTCTATAGGGCCATCAGTTATATAAACCTTGGCATTATAGGTTGCTTGATCGGTGTTTCCTCCCTCATCGTCACTACAAGATGCAAAGCCTACTATTAGTAAAAGCGCAAGCATCGATTTGTAAATTACATTTGTTTTCATAGTTTGTTTTTAATTTTTGTTGATATTAATAGGTTTGTTAAACGTGACAAAACTGTTGCCACCCAGCAATATTAGCGCACTATTGTAAAAGATATTGCGCCCTTTAACAGACCTTAACTTTTTTTGGGAATTGGAAATATCTCAGGTTTTTTCTTAAAAAAATTTGAAATATTTCAATTGATAGAACTGATGCTCAGTTGTTTGTTGAAGAAATAGAACTGGCTCTTATAGGGCTAACTGCTCACATAAAATAACTTAACCTTAACACTGTGCAAAAAGTGTTTTTTAACACTTAAATATTCCTTTTTGCACAGTTAGTGGGCGAACAAAACCTTGATTATGTGACTCCAACCTATTTTGAAGTTGCCTTATGCCTAGGCTGTTTGTTCTTTTGGGAATGTCTCCAAGTCATTATGGGTAAGTTTTAAACGGATCTTATTCAAAAGAGCAGGGACTATCGCTTACTTTAGATTTAACTTTACACGCCACCGTCTTGCCAGTGCCGCTTCACCGTCAAAGGCTTCCTTCCCCACTAAGTGAAACGCCCCGGGCATTTCCCAAACCACATCATCCGTCAAGCAAGAAAGTATCTGTGCATGGTTACCCTTCCTAAAACCTTCCATGTATTTGGTTACGGTCTGTTTATTTGTTGTCATAATAATTTATTTTCACCTACAGCCTACAGCCTACAGCCTACAGCCTACAGCCTACAGCCTACAGCCTACAGCCTGCAGCCTGCAGCCTAAATTCACGAATCCAAACAATGTTACAAAATTACCACAGTTTGTTACAATATTCATACTTCCCTGCTTTTCGATTGGTTAAATTTAATGAGTTGAAATGATTAACTCAAAACTCATTAAATATGAAAACAACACCTAAAGTTTACAGCCTACTGTTAGTATTATTGCTATTTGTAGCGGCCTCATCTTGCTCCAATAAAGACGATGACAATAACTCGCCCCCAGAACCAACCGTTGCCGAATTGTTGGCCCATAAGTGGTTTCTCTTTAAGAGGGAGGTTAACGGCACAGTGCAGTTGGCTGATGCTTGTATAGAACAGACCTATTTGGATTTTAAGAGCGACGGCAGTTTTACCTTCCAGGAATTTGATTATGACAACAACCAAAATTGTGTAAATAGCCCCGTAACTCTCGGTGCCTACTCTTTGTCATCTGATGAGACCAAAATTATGGTTACCGGAGCTTTTGGAGACCAAACGCTAACTATCAATTCCATCAGTGAAACAGAGCTTGTACTTACCTTTATGAATGGCGAAATAATTACCTTGAAAAGGGAGCTTTGAAAGCAAATGAACAATCAAATTATATAAAAAATGAAAACAACACCTTTTTATTTACTGTTTTTGTTGGTGGCCCTTTTCGGGTGCAGCAAAAAAGACGATAACCCCTCGGCACGTATATTTACGGATTTAGAAAAAGTGGGCAATGCAGATTTTTCGGTAAGGTTTGGTCATACTGCCACCGCTTTTGAAGGAAAACTATGGGTTATTGGGGCTCGGGTGGACGGAGGCCCCTCCCTAAACGATGTGTGGTATAGCGAGGATGGAAAAAACTGGACCGAAGCCACTGCCAATGCTGCATTTCCGCCAAGATATTCGCATACCACAACAGTGTTTAACAATAAACTTTGGGTGATAGGTGGCACTAATGGAAGCGATTTCAAAAATGATGTTAGCGGCTTCGAGTTTATGGGTTTCCACCCAAAGGGTATTGTCACGATCCTTCAGGTTGAAAATTTCAATTTCCCTTTCGGTGTACCAGTTTATATAGCAATGGCCTAAGTTGCTTCACTTCGCCATTCTCTTCTACTGGGTTTTAAGGACTAAAACAGGTTACAGGTTGCAAGTTTCTACGTTGAAAATACCCGCTAATCGCCGAATTAACGAATTAGCGAATTCACCCACATAATCCCAAACCGGTTGGCCAAGCCACCCAGAAAGATTCAAAAACAATGTTACATACTTACTACAGTTTATTATAATATTTATACTTCCGTGCTTTTCATTTGTTTAAATTTGAAGAGATTAAATCAATAATTTCAAAAATACTGGATCATGAAAACATCAAACAACACACTCAGATTGATCATCGCTCTTTTGGTAATGGCTTCTTTTACTTCTTGCTCTAAAAAAGATGATGCCCCGCCACCGCCAACCCAAGCAGAATTATTGGCCCATAAATGGTTTTTTTCCAAGTGGGAGGATCCCAGCGACGGCACCTTCAGGTTGTCAGACAGTTGTACCGAGCAAACCTTTTTTGATTTTAAAACAGACAATACTTTTCTCTCTCAGGAATTTGATTATGACAGTAGCAATGTCTGTACACATGGTTCTGTAGCAATAAGTGCGTACACCTTGACTGAAAATGACACTAAAATTATGGTAACTGGATCTATGGGAGACCAATCAACTTTAATAATCAATTCCCTCAGTGAAACTGCTCTGGCACTTAAATTTGAAGGAGGTACTATATATACTTTCAAAAGATAGCTTTGAAAACTAATTAAATATCAAAATATATAAAATGAAAACAGCAACTTTATATTTACTGTTTTTGTTGGTGGCCTTTTTCAGTTGCAACAAAAAAGACGATAGTCCCTCGGCACGTACATTCACGGATTTTGAAAAAGTGGGCACTGCAGATTTTTCGGCAAGGTATGAGCATACTGCTACCGCTTTTAACGGAAAACTATGGGTAATTGGGGCACGGGTGGATGGTGGCCCCGCACTTAACGACATCTGGTACAGCGAGGATGGAAAAAACTGGACCGAAGCCACGGCCAATGCCGCATTTCCGCCAAGATATGATCATACCACAACGGTGTTCAACAACAAACTTTGGGTGATAGGTGGCACTAATGGCAGCGATTTTAAAAATGATGTTTGGTATTCCGAAGATGGTGTTACTTGGACGCAAGCCACGGCAAATGCCAATTTTCCGCCGCGGAGTAGGCATACTGCCATTGCTTTTGACAATAAACTTTTTTTGATAGGTGGGTATGCAGGTACTGATTTTTCAGATGTTTGGGGCAGTGCAGATGGTATTGACTGGTATTTGTCAACCGCAAATGCTGCCTTTGGAGCTAGGGATTTTCACACTTCGGCTAGCTTTGACAATAAAATGTGGGTAATAGGGGGGTGGAACAGCCAAGGAACAAAATTTAACGATGTTTGGTCGAGTCCCAATGCGGTAGATTGGACAAAGACAACGGCTGATGCCGGGTTTACGCCACGCACCGGCCACTCCACCGTGGTTTTTGAAAACAAGCTCTGGGTAATAGCGGGAAGGGATGCGGTAAAATCAAACAGCGATGTTTGGTATAGTTCCGATGGTGTTAATTGGACACAGTTTTTGGAACATGCCGCTTTTTCTGCTAGGACCGGCCAGGCTGCTGCAGTACTTAACGAAAAAATGTGGGTTATCGGCGGGTTTGACAGCGAAGCCCTAAATGATGTTTGGGTTTCCAACAACGATTGAAAATTTCTTCATAATGAGCTTGAAACCTACTTATGTTCCTGTGCAATACTTTCTTGCATTAGCATTTCCGTTGTTGGGATGAACTGGATTTTAAGTGTTAATTTTGCAGCGTAAAACAAAATTACTAAAATGAAAAAGACATTCGACGTACTGATAGAAATCCCAAAAGGCAGCCGCAACAAATACGAATACGACTTCGAACTAAAGAAAATCCGCTTTGACCGTATGCTCTTCAGCAGTATGATGTATCCAGCAGATTACGGTTTTATCCCTGAAACTTTAGCCCTGGATGGCGACCCGCTTGACGTATTGGTATTGGGAGGCGAACCTACCTTTCCCATGTGCGTGATGGAGGTGAAACCCATCGGTGTTTTCCACATGGCCGATGAAAAAGGCCCAGATGAAAAAGTAATCTGTGTCCCAGTTTCCGATCCCATTTGGAGCAGCCTGAATGACCTTTCAGATATGAACCCACACCTGGTTCGTGAAATAGAACATTTCTTCCAAGTATATAAGGATCTTGAAAAGAAAAGAGTTGACGTAGGCGGTTGGGGTGATGCCAGTGAAGCCATCGAGATTTACAACCAATGTGTAAAACGCTACAAGGAAACGCCTGAGGTTCAAGGACATTTTAGTATTTAAAATTACACAATTACTATTTCGGTTAAAACCTAACAAACGTCATTGCGAGGCGCGAAGCAATCTGACTGTTCGGTTTCCTGCATTTTCCTGTTTCGTATCCCAAACCATTTCCCTATTTTTGCAATCGCAAATTTGAAAACCAATCAAAATTAATTAAACTATGGAATCAATGATGATTTATGCGCCAATCGCAATGGCGGTATTAGGCTTAATCTTTATGGCCGTTAAACGCTCTTGGGTATTGAAGCAAAACCCAGGCGATGGTAAAATGAAAGAAATAAGCGACCACATATATGAAGGCGCTTTGGCCTTCCTTAACGCTGAATACAGGTTACTTGCCGTTTTCGTTGTTATCGTGAGTATCGCTTTGGCAGTTGTTTCATTCGTTGTTCCTACAACACATATATTAATAGTAGTTGCATTTATTTTCGGGGCTATATTCTCTGCCCTTGCAGGTAATATGGGAATGAAAATAGCAACCAAAACAAACGTTCGTACCACGCAAGCAGCGAAAACAAGTTTACCAAACGCGCTTAAAGTATCTTTTGGCGGTGGTACCGTAATGGGGCTCGGTGTTGCAGGTCTTGCAGTATTGGGACTAACAGCATTCTTTATCTTTTTCTTCCATTTCTTTATGGGAGGTGTTTGGACAAACACTATGGATATGACCATTGTTCTTGAAACACTGGCGGGATTCTCTCTTGGAGCTGAGTCTATCGCCTTGTTCGCAAGAGTAGGTGGTGGTATCTACACCAAAGCTGCCGATGTTGGCGCTGACCTTGTAGGTAAAGTAGAAGCTGGTATTCCAGAAGACGATCCGCGTAACCCAGCAACTATTGCTGATAACGTAGGTGATAACGTTGGTGACGTTGCAGGTATGGGTGCCGATTTATTTGGTAGTTATGTAGCAACAGTGCTTGCCGCGATGGTTTTAGGAAACTACGTTATAAAAGACATGGGCGGTGCTATCGAAGATGCGTTTGGCGGTATTGGCCCAATCTTATTGCCAATGGCTATTGCTGGAGTAGGGATTATTATTTCTATAATCGGAACTATGTTGGTGAAAATAAAAAGCAATGATGCAAAGGAAGCTCAGGTTATGGGCGCTTTGAACATTGGTAACTGGGTTTCGATAGTTCTAGTGGCTATTTCGTGTTTTGCCCTTGTAAAATGGATGCTTCCTGAAACAATGAATATGAGTTTCTTCGGCGAAGGTCTTCAAGAAATTTCTTCAATGAGAGTATTTTATGCCACCTTGGTTGGTTTGGTTGTTGGTGCTGGAATTTCATCAGTTACTGAATACTACACTGGTTTAGGTAAAAAACCAATTCTTAAAATAGTACAACAATCATCAACTGGTGCTGGAACAAATGTTATTGCAGGTCTGGCAACAGGGATGATTTCTACGTTCCCTTCAGTATTGCTTTTTGCAGGTGCTATTTGGGCATCCTATGCCTTTGCTGGCTTTTATGGGGTTGCGCTTGCAGCTTCTGCAATGATGGCAACAACAGCTATGCAGCTTGCAATTGACGCGTTTGGTCCAATTTGCGACAACGCGGGAGGTATTGCCGAAATGAGCGAGCAAGAACCAATCGTTCGTGAACGTACCGATATTTTGGACGCTGTTGGAAATACAACTGCTGCCACTGGTAAAGGTTTTGCCATTGCCTCTGCTGCATTAACTTCCTTGGCACTTTTTGCGGCCTATGTAACCTTTACTGGAATTGACGGGATTAACATCTTTAAAGCTCCAGTTCTAGCGATGCTTTTTGTGGGGGGTATGATTCCAGTTGTGTTTTCTGCCTTGGCGATGAATGCGGTGGGTAAAGCTGCCATGCAAATGGTGAATGAAGTGAGACGTCAGTTCCGCGATATTCCAGGAATTATGGAAGGTACCGGTACTCCCGAATACGCTAAATGTGTTGATATTTCTACCAAAGCAGCTTTAAGGGAAATGCTGTTGCCTGGAATTATGACTATTGGTTTCCCAATTGTTATTGCTTTTGTTCCGATGATTTTTGGAATGGACAATATGGCAATTGCCGAAATGCTTGGTGGTTATATGGCTGGGGTTACTGTTAGTGGTGTACTTTGGGCAATATTCCAAAACAATGCTGGTGGGGCTTGGGATAACGCTAAAAAATCTTTTGAAGCTGGTGTAATGATCAATGGCGAAATGACCTATAAGGGAAGCGATGCCCACAAAGCAGCCGTAACCGGGGATACTGTTGGGGATCCTTTTAAGGATACTTCAGGGCCTTCAATGAACATTTTGATAAAACTCACCTGTTTGATCGGTCTTGTAATAGCACCGATCCTTGGAGGCCACACTAGTGATGCAACCGCTGCGGAAACCTCTTCCGAAGAAGTTTACTTCATCGACGCCGATGGGAACAAAACTATTTTGACAGAAAAACAAGTTCAATACATTGAAACCGGAAGCACTATTGAGGAAGGAAAAGACCTAAACAACAAAACCGAAACAACTGTTGAAATGTTGAAGAACGAAAACAACGATCAAGTTACGGCAAATGTAACCATCACAAGAACTGTTGATGGTGTAGAAACTACCGAGACCAAATCTTTCACCGGAACAGAAGAAGAAGTTCGTGCACAATTAAAAGACGTGGACGGAATGAAAATTAAAGTGAAGGACAAGGAATAATATTTTCAATTGTCACCCTGAGCTTGTCGAAGGGCCAAATTCCAAAAAAAAAAACAAATTCCAAAAAAACAAAACCCTGCCAATTGGCAGGGTTTTGTTTTTTACTGGTTGTAGAAGGTTATTAACTCTTCAAAATCAACTTTGCATCAATATTCCTCCCTTTGGGCCTGCCTGCCGAAGTGGCACGTAGGCAGGGGCAAGGGGCTTCTAAAACAGTCCGTGAAGCTCCGCGTCTATCTTGTTGATTACCTGCCCCAAATGCTCCGGATCGTCCACAAAGTTGATGTTGTCCACATCAAAAATGATGAGGTTTCCTTTGTCGTAACCATGGATCCAAGCTTCGTAACGCTCGTTCAAGCGGCTTAGGTATTCTATGCTTATGGAGTTTTCATACTCGCGGCCGCGTTTGTGAATTTGGTTAACCAAATTTGGAATGCTGCTTCGCAAATAGATAAGTAAATCTGGGCCTTTGGTAACGCTTTCCATAAGTTCAAAAAGCGAACGGTAGTTTTCAAAATCGCGATTGGTCATTAGGCCCATCGCGTGTAGGTTTGGTGCAAAAATATTTGCATCCTCATAAATGGTTCTGTCTTGTATTACACTCTTCCCTTTTTCGCGAATGTCGAGAATTTGGCGAAACCTACTGTTCAAAAAGTAGATTTGTAGATTGAAGGACCAACGTTCCATTTGGTTGTAAAAATCGTCCAAATAGGGGTTGTCATCAACCTCTTCGTAATGGGCTTGCCATTTGTAGTGTTTTGCCAATAAACGGGTAAGGGTGGTTTTTCCGGAACCTATGTTTCCTGCAATTGCAACGTGCATAGCTATTCTTTAGTTGGGATGGTTAGTTTAAAAGTGTGCAAAATTTCGCCGTCATAAATATACAGGAAATCATTGGTAAGCTGCAAGTCTTTAATTTTTATTTCGGGGAATGACAACTTCACGGTTTCGTGTGAAATGGCATCATTCCGCTTGGCGAAATCGGGAATGTAGTAAAGTGAATTTTCCTTAAGTGCCACCAAATTTTCATTCTGCTGAATGATTCTTTCATAGCCTTCCGAAGGTGCTTCGTTCAGAATACTTCCGTAGATATTAAAAGCGCGCAGTATCTTTTCTGTCAAAGTGAAACAATAATTAAAATTGCTCGCCTGCGAAAGCAATTTCCCTGGAAAGGGCTGCGAAACCACCGTCTGCAATTTGGAACCGTAGTTGTAAAGTTCCAGCTGCTGCGTATCAACATTAAATAGCCACAAGCTGTTGCTTCCCGCATTGGTGGCGGTGCTAACGTTCAAAAATTGTGGCAGGTTATTAAAATTTATGCGCTCAATTTCGCTCAATTTATTGTCCAACAAAACCACCGTATTCGTATCCTGAAAAAAAACAACCACTTTCAGCGGATTAATAATATCTACCGAAGTGATACGCCCCAATTGCAAATCGTTGAAACGAAAATTGCCATCGACCCCTTGTTTGTTGATTACCCTGTCTTTTATGAAATAAGTGTTTTTGTAGTTGTCCAAACCAATAAATCGATCCGCAACAAGCAGCACCTTGCTCACAGGAGCGAGGCTTTGCGCAATACCCACTTGGCAAATAAGCAGAAAAAGTATATAAACTGGTTTCATATATTCGGCAAGTTACAAAATGTGAGGATATCTTCTTAAACGAAAAAGAATGTAACAGATTATTACTTGGTTCGTCTTAGTTATAAAGACTATATTTTTTGTTTAAATAAATTAAACTATTTTTAAACGTTTTGGTCAAAGTGATATAATTTTGACCTTAAACCATCAATAAATTCTTATGACAAAATATCTTTTAATTTTTGCACTGCTTTTCACCTTCGGAATAAACGCCCAGAACATAAGCGGACAAGCCTATTATGAGTCTAAAACCACTGTAGATATGGATGCCTTTGGAGGTGGTCGTGAAATGAGCGAGGAGATGAAAAAAACTGTGGCAACAATGATGAAAAGCGCCTTGGAGAAAACCTACATCCTTACTTTCAACAAAGACGAATCTATTTATAAAGAGCAGGAAAAACTGGATGCAGGACCTGTAAATCCCGGCTTTAAAATGATGATGAGCAGCTACACGCCTGGAGCGCAATACAAAAACCTGAAAACAGGGCAAATAATTGAGGAAAATGAATTCTTCGGAAAGCAATTTTTGGTGACAGATTCCATCCAAACCTTGGATTGGCAAACAACAAATGAGTCCAAACAAATTGGGCAATACATTGCTTTTAAAGCAACGGCAACAAAAAAAGTAGACCCGAATGATTTCAGCATGGCTCGCCCCAAACGCGATCTAAAAGGGAAAGAATCATCTGCCGCTAAAGCTAAAGATGACGAAAGAAAGGAAAACGCTGAAGTAAAAAAAGACACGACAGAATCCGAAGACCCAATGGATATGATTGAGATTCCAAAGGAAGTTGAGGTTACGGCTTGGTTCACACCACAAATTCCTGTAAGTAACGGCCCAGGCGAATACGCCGGATTGCCAGGGCTTATTTTAGAATTGAACGTGTATAGAACCACTCTTTTGTGCTCCAAAATAGTAATGAACCCAAAAGAATCCGAAAAAATTGAGCCGCCCAAAAAAGGAAAGGAAGTTACCCGCGAGGAATATGTAAAAATCGTTAAGGAAAAAACGGAAGAGCTTCGGGAGAATTTTAGAAGTCGTGGTGGTAATGGACGACGTGGCGGTGGATTTGGAGGATAATTATTAAGAAAAACCACAGAGGCACAGAGGACACAGGGAAAAATATAAGATGATAGAAAACGAAATTTCTTCAAAAATTATAGGAGCTTGTATCGAGGTTCATAAGCAATTGGGCCCTGGATTGCTGGAAAGTTCTTATGAACATTGTTTGGCTTATGAGTTGAGAAATTTGGGATTGGATGTAAAACAACAAGTGGCATTGCCAATAATTTATAAAGAAGT
This sequence comes from Aequorivita sp., assembly GCA_026646335.1. Taxonomy (GTDB): domain Bacteria; phylum Bacteroidota; class Bacteroidia; order Flavobacteriales; family Flavobacteriaceae; genus Aequorivita. Next base: position 22,452 of record JAPKFY010000042.1, read on the forward strand.
CAAGTTGGACGCTGGCTATAGAATTGATTTAATTGTTGAGAACACAATTATAGTAGAAATAAAGTCTGTTGAAGACTTAGCGCCAATTCACACAGCTCAAATTTTAACTTATCTAAAACTTAAG
>JAPKFY010000043.1 GCA_026646335.1 Aequorivita sp.
AAAACAGGCAATTCGTCTAAAACCATAATTTTGAATGTTTTATTGCCATATATTTGAACATACCATTAGCATAAGTAGGTTAAGTTCATGGTAGATTTGGGGCAAAAAAAGGCAAACGCTAGTTTGCCTTTTTTTATGCTCCAAACTTTGGGGGTGGCGAGCAATAAGGGGTACTTTTCTCTATCGAAATGCTATTGCGAGCCGTTTTCTTTTCCATTGTCGCTAGTTTGCCCACCCATGTGACCAAATCTTTGGGCTGGCGAGCACCAAAAATATTAATAGTGACTTCTGAATCTTGTGAGAGCCGTTTATCCCTTTTCCCCAGACATTTTTTGCTTTTTTTTGCCTTAACTCTTCGGTGTGGCGAGTATCCAGAGTTTGAATACCATTTTCCGAATAATATGCGAGCCATTTCACTTTTCCCGTAGGACAATAAAATGTCCTTATAATTCTAAATGTTTCCATTGAATAATCTGCGGATGGTAAAGTATTTATTCGTTTTAAAATATTTCAAAAAAAAATCCGCAACCTTAAATTGGGCTGCGGATTCTAATCTTAAATTTGTCTAAATTATTTATTCTTTGCGTAATTAGCTGCAACTTCATCCCAGTTGATTACATTCCAAAATGCACCAACATAATCTGGGCGCTTGTTTTGGTATTTTAAATAATAGGCATGTTCCCAAACATCCAATCCTAAAATTGGAGTTCCGCCACAACCAACGTTTGGCATCAATGGATTATCTTGGTTTGGGGTAGCACATACATCCACTTTTCCTCCTTTGTGTACACAAAGCCAAGCCCAACCTGAGCCGAATTGTGTTTTTGCTGCGTTGGAAAACTTCTCCTTAAAAGCATCAAAACTTCCAAAGGCGCTGTCAATGGCTTTTGCCAAGTCGCCTGAAGGTTTTCCGCCGCCTTTGGGCGACATTACCTTCCAAAAAAGGCTATGGTTGTAAAATCCGCCACCATTGTTGCGGACGGCTTTATTTTCCATATCGAGGGTGGTCAAAATATTTTCAATGGATTTCCCTTCCATATTTGTGCCTTCAATGGCAGCATTAAGATTATTGGTATAACCTTGGTGGTGTTTTCCGTGGTGTATCTCCATCGTTTGGGCATCGATGTTTGGTTCCAAAGCATCAAACGCATACGGTAATTTTGGTAATTCGAAAGACATAATTATATCGTTTTTTACGGGTTATTACTAAATTCCCTCAAATTTAACCATTATAATAACTTTAAACTGTTATAGCTTTTATAAGATTTCTATTCAATCATAGATTTATTTGATTGTAAAGCCCAAAAAACACTATTTTAGTGCAAAATGTCAATTCCTTGGAAAAACCATCCTCCTTTTCAATTTATGATGCCGCGGCAGGAAGTGGAAAAACTTTTACACTCGTAAAAGAATATTTGAAACAAATTTTAGCTGCAAAAAGCGACGATTATTTCAAACACCTTTTGGCAATTACCTTTACGAACAAGGCAGTTGCTGAAATGAAACAGCGAATCGTGGAAACGTTGGTAAATTTCAGCAATGAAAAAAGCATTAAAGAACCTTTGCCGATGATGCTTAAGATTGCTGAGGAAACCGGGATGAATGTTCAGGAAATTCAAAACCGTTCCCGAAAAATCCTGAAAAACCTCCTTCATAATTATGCAGCCTTCAGCGTTGAAACCATAGATAGATTCAACCATAGGCTTATCCGCACTTTTGCGCGCGATTTAAAATTGGCAACCAATTTTGAAGTAACACTCGATACTCCCCAACTCTTGGCAGAAGCAGTGGATTTATTGTTGAGCAAAGCTGGGGAAAACAAAGAAATAACCAAAGTATTGCTCGATTTTGCGCTGGAAAAAACCGATGACGACAAATCCTGGGACATCTCGCGCGACATTGCCAATGCTGCCAAATTGCTTTATGACGAAAATGATGCGGATCACGTTTCAATTTTGAAACAGAAAACTTTGGAAGATTTTCTTGAATTCAAAAAGCAATTGCTGCATAAAAAGAAAAAACTTTCAGGAGAAATTGAATCTATCGCTTCGCAGACACTTCAACTTGTTGAAGAAAGTGGGTTGGAACACACTGATTTTTCAAGAAGTACCTTGCCAAATCATTTTTTAAAATTGCAATCGGGAAACTATGACGCGTATGGCAATAAACTTCAAGAAAATCTTGAAACCGGAAATGGACTATATAAAGTAAAGGAAGTTGCTCATGTAGTTGAAACCATAGATAGTATAACTCCCAATCTGCTTTCCAATTATCTTGAAATTAAGGAAAAAGTGAGTCAATTCAATTTGTATGATTCAATTCTAAAAAACATAACCCCGCTTTCGGTCATAAATTTAGTAAATCGCGAAATTGAAACCATAAAGGAAGAAAAAAACATTCTGCCCATTTCAGAATTCAATTCGCTTATAAACAAGGAAATTAAAAACCAGCCAGCACCTTTCATTTACGAGCGTTTGGGCGAAAAATACCGCCATTTTTTTATCGATGAATTTCAGGATACTTCAAAATTACAATGGGAAAATTTAATTCCACTAATTGATAATGCCCTGTCGCAACAATTGGAGCCAAACTCTGGCAGCCTTTTGTTGGTGGGCGACGCCAAACAATCCATCTATCGTTGGCGCGGGGGATTGCCCGAACAGTTTATGGGTTTATACACAGATAAAAATCCTTTTCAGCGTGAAAAGGAAGTATTCCCTTTGGATACCAATTACCGAAGTTGTGCCGAAATTGTAGATTTCAACAACCAGTTTTTCACCTTCGTTTCCTCTTTTTTTGTCGATGCAAGCCACGGGAAACTTTATGAAGAAGGAAACAAACAAAACCGCAATCAAAAAAAAGAGGGCTTTATTAAGTTTGAATTTATAGAGAAGCAAAATAAAGCTGATAAGGAAGAAGCCTATTCAAACCTTGTTTTTGAAACAATACGCAATGTGAAAAGCAAAGGTTTCGCTGAAAGCGACATCTGTATTTTAACCCGCCGCAAAGCTGATGGAATAGCGCTAGGATCCTTTTTGATGGAACAGGGCGTGCCGGTAATTTCATCAGAAACACTTTTGCTGCAATCATCACCATTGGTGCAGATGTTGGTTTCTTCGGTGCAAGTTTGCCTGTTTCCAATCAACGATGAGGCAAAAATAAATCTACTGGATTTGCTGCATGATCACTTAAATATTTCAGAAGAAAAACACACTTTTTTCACCAAATTTCTAAATATTTCAGAAGAAAAAATCACTGAAAATTTAAGGGAATATGGCGTTGATTTCGCCTTTGCGGAAATGCGTTCTGTTTCGCTTTACGAAGCTTTTGAATACTGTATTGAAAAATTCAAAATGGCTGATTTTGCAGACGCCTATCTTTTCGGGTTTATGGATTTGGTTTATGAATTTGAGCAACAGCCCCAGGCCGATAAAATTTCGTTTTTGGACCATTGGGAAACAAAAAAGGAAAGCGCTTCCATTCCCGCCAGTGAAGGGACAAACGCAGTGCAATTAATGACCATTCACAAAGCCAAAGGACTGGAATTTCCAGTTGTAATTTTCCCGTTTGCAGATATTCAGATATATGATGCAAAGTTTGACAAACTCTGGTATCCGTTGGAAAATGAAGACTTCAGCTTTAAAGAAGCGCAAATTAATTACAAAGCAGAAGTTGCAAATTATAGCGAAGTAGGTGAAAAAATGTACGCCGAGCATCGAAGTCAGTTGGAACTGGACAATATTAATTTGCTCTACGTTACCTTAACCCGCGCTATAGAAAAACTCTTTGTTTTTTCAGAAATGCCTATCGAGCCAAAAGATGGAATTCCATCAACTTACAACCATCTTTTTATGGAATTTCTGAAACAAAAGGGAATGTGGAATAGCGACCAAATGATTTATGAGTTTGGAAAGGATTTAGGAAAAATTTCAAAAGAAAAAGAAGTTGTTGCCCAAAAGGAGCCACTGTATCTTTCCAGCAATCCGAAAGCTCATGGATTGAAAATAGTTTTTTTGGAAGAAGAGGCAGCCGCTGCCATTTCAGCCGGAAATCTACTTCACGAAACCATGGAACAAATATTTACGGAAGCAGATGCAGAAAGAGTTTTGCTGGAGTTGGAGGAACGCGCAATTATTCCAAAAGAAGAATTTAAAAATTTACAGAAAAAGGTTTATCAAATACTTAAACATTCAGATTTGAAAACATTGTTTGACGGAACCGATAAAGTTTATACCGAGCGAAGTATAATTACAAAAGATGGTCTGGTTTTGCGACCGGATAGAATAAATATTAGCCCAAAAAATACTGCAGTTATAATCGATTATAAAACAGGCGGTCCAAAAATATGGCACAGCGATCAATTGACTGATTATGCAAATGGGCTAGCAGAAATGGGATTTGCAGTCTCAGAAAAAATTCTTATATATAGTAATGAGAACGAAATAGTAATAAATAAAGTTTAATTTTGAACTTTTAAATCAGAGAATATGTACGGTAAAATTAAAGAACATTTACAGAAAGAGCTTGAGGAAATAAAAGAAAACGGTCTTTATAAGAGGGAACGAATTATTACTTCGCCCCAGGATGCCGAAATTACTATTTCCACAGGGCAAAAGGTTTTAAACTTCTGCGCGAACAACTATTTAGGGTTATCTGCGAACAAGGAAGTGATCCAGGCTGCTAAAGATGCAATGGATTCACACGGGTTTGGGGTGTCTTCCGTTCGTTTTATTTGCGGAACACAGGATATCCACAAAGAGCTGGAGAAAAAAATAGCCGATTTCTATGGAACAGATGATACTATACTTTACGCCGCTTGTTTTGATGCAAATGGCGGTGTTTTTGAACCTTTGCTGGGTGAGGAGGATGCAATTATTTCAGATTCGCTGAACCATGCCTCCATTATAGACGGAGTGCGCCTTTGTAAAGCAGCGCGTTATCGCTATGAAAATAGCAATATGGAAGATTTGGAAAAACAACTTATTGCTGCCAATGAAAATGGAGCGCGTTTTAAAATAATAGTAAGCGATGGGGTATTTTCCATGGATGGGTTAGTAGCTCCTTTAGACAAAATCTGCGATCTGGCTGATAAATATGACGCCTTGGTAATGATAGACGAATGTCACGCCACAGGTTTCATTGGCGAAACGGGGCGTGGTACTTTGGAAGAAAAAGGAGTAATGGGCAGGATAGACATTATTACAGGTACACTTGGAAAAGCTCTTGGGGGCGCTATGGGTGGTTATACTACTGGAAAAAAAGAAATTATTGAAATGCTTCGCCAGCGCTCTCGGCCATATTTGTTTTCGAATTCTTTGGCACCAGCAATTGTAGGAGCATCTATTAAGGTATTCGAAATGCTTTCAAAAGATACTTCGTTGCGAGACAAACTAGCAGAAAACACGGCTTATTTCAAAAAAGGCATGAAAGCGGCGGGATTTGATATTATTGACGGAGATTCTGCAATTGTACCCGTAATGTTATATGATGCCAAGCTTTCACAGCAAATGGCAGATATGCTTTTGGAAGAAGGAATATATGTAATAGGCTTCTTCTTTCCGGTTGTACCGAAAGGAAAGGCAAGGATCCGCGTCCAGCTTTCTGCCGCGCACAATAGAGCACATCTGGACAAAGCCATAAATGCCTTTATTAAGATTGGAAAAAAATTGGGGGTTATTGACAAGTAAATCCTTTATTTACGTATCAATAGCAACGAGTTTAGGAAAATTTTATTAGATTTGCTTTTGTTTATAATATTTAACAACTTACTTTTGCTCTTAATTAACACTTAAAAATTAAACAATCGAATATGAAACATCTTAACAGATTATTAGTTGCTGCTATCCTATTCATGGGAATTGGAGTAGCGAACGCACAAGACGAAAACAATCCTTGGGCTGTTGAGGTTGGTATGAACGCTGTAGACGTTTATCCAGCTGGACTTAACGAGGATCAAGTACTTGCCAATTCTCCTGGTATGAGAGGAGATATCTTTGACGAGTATTTTAACGCAAATGACCACTGGAACATCCTTCCTTCAGTTTCCAAACTTGCTGTTAGCAGATATATTGGAAGTGGTTTTGTATTTACTGCTGCAGGTACAATCAACAAAATCGACAGAATGGGCGATATTGATGTAGATGACTTGAGCTACTACGGCGTTGACGGTGAAGTTAAATACAGCTTCAGAAACGTTTTAGGCGGTAGCTGGTTTGACCCATCTCTTGGTATTGGTGGTGGTTATACTTGGGTAGATGATATCGGGTTTGGTACTGCTAACGCAATCGCTGGAGTTAAATTTTGGTTTAACGACTACTTAGCTCTTAACCTTCAATCAACTTACAAGAATGCATTTGAGGATTCTTACGGAATCACTCATTTCCAACATTCTGCTGGTATTGTATTCCAATTTGGCGGAAAAGATACTGACGGTGATGGAATCTATGATAAAGATGACGAATGTCCAGAAACTCCAGGTTTAGCTGAATTCAACGGTTGTCCTGATACTGACGGTGACGGCATCGAAGATAGAAATGACGCTTGTCCAAACACTCCAGGTTTAGCTGAATTCAACGGTTGTCCTGATACTGACGGTGATGGTATCCCTGATCCTCAGGATGAATGTCCTACTGTTGCAGGTTTAGCTGCACTTAATGGATGTCCAGATGCTGACGGTGATGGTATCGCTGATAAAGACGATGCTTGTCCAAACGAAGCTGGTCCAAAAGCTAACAACGGTTGCCCTTGGCCAGATAGAGATGGAGATGGTGTTATCGACAAAGACGATCAGTGTCCAGATGTTCCTGGTACTGTAGCTAACAACGGTTGTCCAGAATTATCTGTAGAAGTTATAAAAGCTTTGAGCGATTATGCTAAGACAATTTTGTTTGACACTGGTAAAACAACTCTTAAGCCTGCTTCTTTGAAAGTATTGGATAATGTAGTAGCTATTCTTAAAGAATATCCTAACGCTAGATTCCATATTGATGGACACACAGACAGTGTAGGTAGTGAGGCTAATAACCAAAAACTATCAGAAGGAAGAGCTTCTTCAGTTGTAAATTACTTAATTGAGCGTGGTATTCCTTCAAACCGTCTTGTTGCCAGAGGTTTCGGCGAATCTAAGCCAATTGCTTCTAATGCTACAAAAGATGGACGTACTACTAACCGTAGAACTGAGATCAATCTTATTCCTAGAGACTAATTAAATAATAGGATTAGATTCAATAAATAATTGTGAAAAAGCCTTCCTTTTTGGAGGGCTTTTTCTATTTTTAAGCATATGATAAGCTTTCTTGAAGAAGTTGTTGCAGATATTAAAAACACAAACGGAGATGTATCTGATTTCACTATAATTCTCCCAAGCAAAAGAGCGGGAGGATTCTTAAAAAACATTCTAAAAAACACTGCAACACAAACTGCCTTTTCTCCCAATATTCTCAGTATTGAGGAATTTATTGAAAATTTGTCCAATCTTAAAATTATCGATAATACGGAATTGCTCTTTAAAAGCTATCAGGCCTATCTTTCCACAAAAGCAATCGAGGAAAAAGAGGATTTCGAAACCTATTCATCTTGGGCAATAACATTGCTAAATGATTTTAATGAAATTGATCGCTATTTAGTAGAACCAAACCCCTTTTTCAGCTATCTGTCCAGCATCAAAACATTGGAGCGATGGGGCGTAGATCAAGAAAAAACGGAACTAATAAGTAATTACCTACAGTTTTGGTCAGGCTTGCCAGATTTTTATGAAACTCTCCAGACACTTCTGTTAAAAGAAAATTTAGGATATCAAGGAATGGTTTATCGTGAGGCGGCTTCAAACCTTGAGCATTATTTAAATAACAACAGAAATAAAAAGCACATTTTTATAGGTTTTAATGCGCTCAATACCGCGGAACAAAACATTGTTCAAGAATTGCTTGAAGCTGAGAATACTGAAATTTACTGGGATACAGATCAAACCTTTTATGAAGACACAAAACACAGCGCATCCTATTTCATTAGAAAATATATAAATGAGTGGAAGTATTTTAAAACGGGAAAACCCAAATTTATTGCCAATAATTATCAGAAACCAAAAAATTTCCAATTTGTAGAGGTTCAAAAAAATATTGGACAGGCAAAATATGTGGGCGAGCTGCTTTCAAGCCTTTCCGAAGATGAAATCAATAAAACAGCCATTGTGCTGGGCGATGAAAACCTATTGGTTCCTTTGCTTTATTCGCTGCCTGAAAACGTGAAAAATTTGAACGTTACTATGGGCGTTTCCTTAAAGAATTTCCCCACAGTTGTTTTCTTTGAATTGCTTTTCAGCATTCATCTTCGAACCTCGGAAACCATATATTACAAAGAAATTCTTTCAATATTGAATCATCCTTTGGGAAATCTTTTGGTGCCCAATGCAAATGATATAGCGAAAAACTTGACTCGTGAAAATATTACCCATATTTCCATACCCAGTCTGATTGAACTTACAAACACTTCTGAAAATGGAATTATTTTACAACTTCTTTTTGAAGATTGGAAAGACGATAGCCAAACTGCAATAAAACGAGCTTTACAAATTATTAAAGAGCTCCAAACAAAACATAACCTCAGTACCATTGAACGTTTGGTTTTGCTTCAACTAATGGGTGTTTTCAACAAAATTGATGCCTTGAACCAAAAATATCCACATCTCAAATCAATAAAAAGTGTGCTGGCGCTTTTTTCAGAATTGACTTCAACTACATCATTGGACTTTGAAGGTGATGCCTACCTGGGGCTTCAGCTTATGGGTGTTTTGGAAACTCGTGTTTTGGATTTCGAAAACGTAATAATCACTTCGGTAAACGAAGGGATTTTCCCTTCCGGAAAGTCGAATGCTTCATTTATTACCTACGATCTAAAACAACAGTTCAACCTGCCAATTTATACTGAAAAAGATGCTATTTACACCTATCACTTTTACAGATTATTGCACCGCGCTAAAAATGTGACACTGCTTTATAACAATCATTCCGAAGGAATTAATACAGGCGAAAAGAGCCGTTTTATCAGGCAATTGGAAATTGAAAAACAAGAAAACCATAGAATTGAAAAACAAATACTTTCGCCAAAAGTCCAAATTAAGCCAAAATCTTTAAAGCAAATTGTTAAGAATGAAGCGGTTATGGATCGGCTTTGTGAAATTGCCGAAAAGGGTTTTTCGCCATCGGCACTTACAAGCTATATTCGCAATCCGCTCGATTTTTATTTTCAGAAGATATTGAAGCTCAATGAATTTGAGGAGGTAGAAGAAACTGTAGCAGCCAACACTTTGGGCACCATTGTTCACGATACTTTGGAGACGTTCTATCAACCTTTGAAAGGCGCTGTTTTAACCGCTCAAAACCTTTTGGACATGAAAGGCCACATTCACGAAGAGGTAACAATTCAGTTTAAGAAAACCTTTAGGGGTGGAACTTTCAACAAAGGAAAAAACCTCATAGTTTTTGAAGTAGCAAAACGATACATTTCAAATTTCCTTGATAGGGAAATAGCGGAAATTCAAGCTGGAAATACTATAAGGATACTTCAAATTGAAACTGATCTTACTTTAGAAATTCTAATTCCAGAGCTTGATTTTCCCGTGAAAATCCACGGAAAAGTTGACCGGGTTGACGAATATAATGGACAGCTCAGAATAATTGATTACAAGACTGGATCTGTAAACCAAGGAGACGTGGAAATCATAAATTGGGAAGATTTAAGTGAAGATTATAAATTCAGCAAGGCCTTTCAAGTTTTGTCTTATGCATTAATGATGAATAAGGAAATCCCAATAAACAATGCCGAAGCCGGAATCATTTCCTTTAAAAACTTGGGAGATGGATTTTTAAAATTTGGAGTAAAAGAAAAATCGGGAAGCCGCAACAAATCCCAGCTGATCACAAATGATACTTTAGAAAATTTTACTGTTGAACTGAAGAAATTAATTTTGGAGATTTGCAATCCAGACATTCCATTTATTGAAAAAGAAATAGATTGATGATTATTAAAAAGAATAGAATACTCACTTCGGAAAACAAAAAACCAATTCTTTACGATGTTTATTACAACGAAACCGAGAAACCGCAACCCATTGTAATTTTTTGTCATGGGTACAAAGGTTTCAAAGATTGGGGTGCTTGGCATTTGGTGGCCGAAGCGTTTGCAGCAGCGGGCTTTTGTTTTTTGAAATTCAACTTTTCGCACAACGGCGGAACGATGGAACAACCCATCGATTTTCCGGATTTGGAAGCTTTTGCCGAAAATAATTTCAGCTTGGAACTGGAAGACTTGGACAGGGTTTTAAACGAAGTTGAAAAAGGAAACGAAAATCTTCCAGACGAATTCTCCACAATTTCCATAATCGGCCATAGCCGTGGCGGGGGTATTGTCTTGATAAAAGCAGAAGAAGACAACCGAATTGATAAAGCGGCTACTTGGGCCAGTGTAAGCGATTTTAAGGCCAGGTTTCAAGAAGGGACAGAATCGTTTGAATCTTGGAAAGAAACAGGCGTTACGCACGTGGAAAACAGCAGAACGATGCAAATGCTGCCGCACGGATTTCAATTCTATCGAGATTTTAAGAAAAACGAGGAACGCTTTTCAATCCATCGTGCAGTGAAAAGTTTAAAAGTTCCATTGCTTATTGTCCACGGAAACGAGGACCCTACCGTTTCAGTAAAAGAAGCAAATGCAATCCATTCATGGAATACACAAAGTGAATTGAAAATAATAGAGGGAGCAGACCACGTTTTTAACGCAAAGCATCCTTGGGATGAAGCAGCTTTGCCCGATTGCTTAAAATCTGTTGTTGAAAGAACAATTGATTTTTTAAAATGAAGCTCGTATTGAAAAATTTACTATTTTTGGCATCCTAATCAGCAAATGTTCCTAAGCTCTGTGAGTTGCGGAGCACAAAAAGGGGGGATTAGCTCAGCTGGCTAGAGCGCTTGCATGGCATGCAAGAGGTCATCGGTTCGACTCCGATATTCTCCACAAAAAAACCACCGTTTTCGCGGTGGTTTTTTTATTTTCGTCATCTAAGTTATTCATGATATGATCCAAGCTTCAAAAATTTCACATATCGATCAGATTCTAGACATTACACAAGATTGCGCCAAGAGGATGGCTGATGAGGGGATTTTTCAATGGAACGAGGCATATCCAAATTCCGAAGTTTTTCAAAAAGATATTGAACGAGGGGAATTGTACGTTTTTATGTCAGGAAATACCGTAATAGGCTGTATTGTTATCTCAACCTATATGGATAAAGTGTATGAAACCGTAAAATGGCTCACGCAAAATTCAGTTCATTACTATATCCATCGCCTGGCTGTCCATCCAAACCACCAAGGAAAAGGAATTGCTAGAAGCTTGATGGATTTTGCTGAAAATTTGGCTATTCAGAATAATATTGCTTCTATACGTTTGGACACTTTCAGTCAAAACCTTCGCAATCAAAAATTTTATGACGCTCGTGGGTACAAACAGTTAGAAAGTATTTATTTTACAAATCAAAGCGAGTTCCCCTTTTATTGTTATGAACTTCCAATAATTAAATAAGGCTCCTTAACAATTCCTATTTTGTAGCTTTGCTTTTTATATGCGCACTACAGATATTTCCTTTAAACGTATTCAACAACTCGCCATTCCCGCAATTATTTCGGGAATCGCAGAACCAGTGTTGTCTGCCACCGATGCTGCAGTAGTTGGAAATCTAAAAGAATTTGGAATTGAATCTTTGGCGGCCGTCGGAATTGTTGGCTCGTTCCTTTCTGCTTTAATATGGATTTTGGGTCAAACCCGAAGCGCCATTTCTGCAATTGTATCGCAGAACTTGGGTGCTGGTAAACTCAAAGACTTGCAGGATTTTCCCGCACAGGCCATATATTTCAACATTGCGTTGAGTATTATCGTACTGTTTTCAACCTATTTTTTTGTTGAGGAAATTCTCAAATTACTAAACGCCGAAGGAATGGTTCTGTCTTTCGGTATGGATTATTACAACATTCGGGTTTGGGGCTTTCCGCTTACGCTTTTCACTTTTGCGGTTTTTGGCTTGTTTAGGGGGCTTCAAAATACATTCTGGCCGATGATTATAGCCTCTATTGGCGCAATATTAAACATTGCCCTGGATTTTGTTTTAGTCTTTGGAATTGAAGGGTATATCACTCCATTGGGAATAAAAGGTGCGGCTTGGGCAAGTCTTATTTCGCAAGCTGTAATGGCTTTGATTGCCTTGGTTTTTCTCTTGAAAAAAACGGAAGTTTCCTTGAAACTGAAATTTCCGTTGCATCCCGAAATAAAGCGGTTGGTAAACATGAGTTTTAATCTTTTTTTACGCTCTGTGGCTTTGAACACGGCATTAATATTGGCAACCCGTGAAGCAGCCGATTTGGGGAAGGAACATATTGCCGCCCATACCATCGCCTTCAATATCTGGATTTTTACTGCATTTTTTATAGATGGCTACGGCGCTGCAGGAAATATACTCGGCGGAAAACTTTTGGGCGAACGCAATTACAGTTCACTGTGGAAACTAACCAAAAAAGTGAATCTCTATAATTTGGGTGTTGCCGCGGCCCTCATTTTAATTGGACTGATGCTATACGAACCGCTGGGTCTTCTCTTCAACAAAGATGAAAAAGTGCTTTCTATCTTCTACGGAATATTTTTTATGGTACTTATTTGTTTGCCATTTAATGCTTTGGCTTTCACGATGGACTCTATTTTTAAAGGCTTGGGCGAAATGGGCTATCTGCGCAATGTACTTTTGGGCGCAACTATTTTCGGCTTCATTCCGGCACTCTATTTTTCAAAATATATGGATTGGGGCTTGATTGGGATATGGGCCGCACTCATCGTTTGGATAGCGTACCGAGCCGTGGCGCTGATGATCAAATTCCGAAGAAAATACATCCCTTTGATAGAAAATTAATACTTTTAAGAAACAAGAAACAAGAAACAAGAAACAAGAAACAAGAAACAAGAAACAAGAAACAACGAATCACAAATCTCAAAACCATGGATTGGTTAAAATTTTTAGGCGGCCCTGGGCTGTTTTTAATATTGGCAGTTTTAGTAATTGCTGTTGTTGTCTATCAAAGAATGAAGAAAAAATAGACCAACTGTATTTTCTATACAGCTAAAATATTCGCAATTATAGAGATGAATATTACCGCGACCATAAAACTTACTTTTAGTTTTCAAAATGCCCTATCTTTGCGGCAGAATTCCAAACAATGCAAACAATACGAATTACCAAGATTTTTTCTTTTGAAACTGGCCACGCCCTTTACGGCTATGACGGTAAGTGCAGAAACGTGCACGGACATAGCTACAAGCTTTCTGTAACCGTTATTGGCTCCCCAATTTCAAACAATACAAATGTAAAATTCGGGATGGTGATAGATTTTAGCGACCTCAAAAAAATAGTGAAGGAAGAAATTGTGGATGTTTTTGACCACGCCACGGTTTTCAACAAAAACACGCCTCATGTAGAATTGGCTAAGGAGTTGAGTGATCGCGGGCACAGTGTCTTGCTTGTGGATTACCAACCCACTAGTGAAATGATGGTAATTGATTTTTCAGAAAAAATAAAGAACCGTTTGCCTAAAAACATTCAACTTCACTCCCTAAGATTACAGGAAACCGACAGCAGTTATGCGGAGTGGTTTGCGGGGGATAATTAAACCTACATTTTCACCCTAAGCATTTCGACTTCACTCAATATAAACTTCGTAGAAGGGTCTTTTTCTATATCTTTGAATATGCAAATCCCGCAAGGCAAAAAAATATACTTTTCCAGTGACAACCATCTTGGGGCGCCCACACAGGCCGAAAGCTTGCCGCGCGAAAAGATTTTTGTGAAATGGCTGGACAGCATTAAAGGCGATGCCGAAGTGATTTTCCTGCTCGGCGACCTTTTCGATTTTTGGTTTGAATATAAAACAGTAGTGCCAAAAGGTTTTGTACGGGTTTTGGGGAAGTTGGCAGAACTTCGCGACAGCGGCATCCAAATCCATTTTTTTGTGGGCAACCACGATCTGTGGATGCACGATTATTTTGAAAAGGAATTGAACATTCCAGTTTATCACAACCCGAAAGAGTTTGTTTTCAATAATAAACATTTCTTTATTGGTCACGGTGACGGAAAAGGTCCGGGCGACAAGGGTTACAAACGGATGAAGAAGGTTTTTACCAATCCGTTTTCACAATGGCTTTTCCGTTGGTTGCATCCAGATATTGGTGTTCGCGTGGCGCAGCACCTTTCAGTAAAGAACAAGTTGATTTCTGGTGATGAGGACAAAGAGTTTTTGGGTGAGGAAAAAGAATGGCTTGCGCAATACTCAAAACGAAAACTGGAAAACAAACATTTTGATTACTTTGTTTTCGGGCACCGCCATTTGCCGATGGAAATTAAGGTTGCCGAAAATTCAGCTTACTTCAATTTAGGCGATTGGATAAATCATTATACCTACGGCGTTTTTGATGGGGAGACGTTTGAATTAAAAACTTTTCAAACTTCCTAAGAGGTCTCGACTGCGCTCGACCTGACATTTTATTCCATGATATCTTTAAGCCTCAACTGCAAGCTAACATTGCCTTGCCATTCGTTTTCATCAATGCAATAGACTGCCTTAAAGGGTTTTCCGTTGCAGGCGATATCGCTTTTTTCAGCCAGCCCAAAACCTATTCCCGTAAATTGATTTGAATTCCCCTGTTTCACTACAACGCGGAGATGCGTTTTGTCTTCCCCAACACATTTTCCCCAGCCAGTGTCTTTTAGGTTTTGGGTCATAAATGTTGGCGTCATGTTTCCGGGGCCGAAGGGTGCAAATTGTTTTAATATTCGAAAGAATTTCGGAGTGATTTCATTTAAATCTATCTCGGCATCTATTTTAATTTCGGGCGTGAGCAAATCTGGATCGATGGTTTCTGAAACCACGCGTTCAAATTCATTTTTAAAATTTTCAAAATCTTTTTCAAACAGCGTTAAACCTGCGGCATACATATGTCCACCAAATTGTTCAATGTGTTCGGCGCAGTTTTCCAAAGCGTTGTAAACATCAAATCCTTTAACAGAACGTGCCGAGGCGGCGAGCTTTTCGCCACTTTTTGTAAACACCAAAGTTGGTCGATAGTATGTTTCCGTCAACCGGGAAGCTACTATCCCGATAACGCCTTTGTGCCAATTTTCTTGATACACAACCGTGGTTTTTCGCTCTTCCTCCTTATTTTGAATTATTTGCTGAAGCGCTTCCTCGGTAATCAATTTATCGGCATCTCTTCGATCTTTATTGAATTGTTCAATTTCGGCGGCATAATTTTCCGCTTCTTCAAAATCGGTTTCCGTAAGCAAAGTAACAGCGTGGTTGCCGTGTTTCATGCGTCCAGCCGCATTGATGCGTGGAGCGATGATGAAGACCACATCGGTAATAGTGAGGGTTTCTTTTTTCACCTGCTTTAAAATGGCTTGAATTCCCGTCCGCGGATTGCTGTTAATCACTTTTAGGCCATAATGTGCAAGAATTCTATTTTCACCTGTTATGGGAACAATATCTGCCGCGATTGCGGTTGCGACCAAATCTAAATAAAGCAGTAAATCTTCAATTTGCAAGCCTCTTTTTTCAGCTAATGCCTGTATCAATTTAAACCCAACGCCACAGCCACAGAGTTCTTTGTACGGATATTCGCAATCTTCGCGTTTTGGATCGAGGACCGCAACTGCTTTGGGTATTTCCTTCCCTGGGCGGTGGTGATCGCAGATTATAAAATCGATATTTTTTTCGGAAGCATACGCAACTTTGTCGATGGCTTTTATGCCACAGTCCAAAGCGATAATCAGTGAAAAATCATTGTCCTCGGCATAATCAATTCCTTTGTAAGAAACACCATAACCTTCGTCATACCTGTCTGGGATGTAGGTTGAAATGTTTGGATAGTAACTTTTTAGATAGGAAGAAAGCAGCGCTACGCTTGTGGTTCCGTCAACATCGTAATCGCCGTAGATTAATATGTTTTCTTCGTTTTCAATGGCTTTTTCTATACGGAGAACGGCTTTGTCCATATCCTTCATCAAAAAAGGATCGTGCAGTTCTTCCAAGCTTGGGCGAAAAAATTTTTCGGCTTCCTCAAAGGTTTCCACGCCGCGCTGAATTAAAAGAGAAGCAATTATTGGCTCAACTTTTAAGGCTTTTGAAAGTGAATTCACTTTTTCGGGATCGGGTATTGGTTTTAGGGTCCAGCGCATATACTTCGTAAATTCCAAAGATTAAAATTACAAATTCCAAAATTTGGATTGGTTGTGATTATTGAATAAAGGGGAGAGATGTAAAATTACAAAATTATGACAATAGTTTAAGAGCCTTTTGTGTTTGATAATTTATTATCTTGTGGGAATATTCTCCCCGCTAACCTTAAAATTTTAGGATTATGAAAACACTTTTACTTTTTATTGTAGGAATAGTTTCGCTTGCGTCTTTTGGGCAGGATGGGGGTTTAGATACTTCGTTTGGCAATAACGGGACTGTACAAACAGATATTGATGGCGATTCAGACTATGCAATATCAATAGCGCAGCAAGCGGATGAAAAACTTTTAGTGGCGGGTAGATTCACTATACAAGGACAGGCCTTTCCTTCCATTGCTAGATATAGCATTAATGGTAATTTAGATACTTCTTTTGGGAATAATGGCGTGGCAATTTTTGGTGGGTCAGGTTATGAGGATGATTATTATGAAATTGTATTAAGTCAAAATGATGGGAAGATTATTGCTGGGGGACCATTTAATCTAAATTCTAGTTATCAATATGCAGTAAACCGTTTTTTACCCGACGGTTCAATCGACACGAGTTTTGGCAATAATGGTGAAATAATAGTATTTCCGGAGAACATCTATAAAGGAGACTTAGCATTACTGGATGATGATTCACTTTTAGCAGTGGGTAAAATTTATGATAACGGAATCTCTAAAGTTGCTTTAAAAAAATATACGTCCAATGGAATGTTAGATACTTCCTTTGGGAATAACGGCGTTGTTATAACAGAAGTTGGAAATGAATCGAATTCTGCTTTAAAAGTAGCTTTGGCTCAAGACGATACAATTGTGGTGCTTGCATACAGCCAAGACAATGGTGTGTCTTCTCAAGTATTATTGCGCTACATGCCCAATGGCGTGTTGGACACTGCTTTTGGCAACAATGGAATGGTAACTATTGTAAATGATCTTGATTTTTCTTCAAGCAATATTGCTTTGTACAATGATGGTAAAATTGCAGTGCTCAGTTCGTTTTTTGATTATCAATTTAATATAATCACCAATTTAATTTCTAGATATCTTTCTGATGGAAGCTTTGATACATCTTTTGGCAATAATGGGTATATAAATCCGAACAGGAATAATTTTATAATAAGTAGGATTGAAGTTCAAGAAAACCAAAGATTGTTAGTTTTTGGAGAGCTTACTGATTTTTTTGAGGGTGGAGGGCCATTTTTTATAAACAGATATCACCTTGGAGGACATTTAGATACTAGTTTTAATTTTACAATTAATCCTTCTGAGTATTTTGTTTCGAACATGTTAATCCAACAAGACGGTAAAATAGTATGTCTAGCCAGCACACCGTGGTACAATGGACAAGAAGATATTATTATAGAGCGCCGTGTTAATGATCCTTTGTCCACTCCAGAATTCGAAACCCATAGAATAATCATTTACCCAAATCCATCAAACGGATTTTTCACAATTGAACGTAAATTCCCTGAAACGGAAACATATCAAATCACAGATATTACCGGGAAAACTATTGCCTCAGGTAAATTGACTGAAAAACAATCACAGATAAACCTTACTGCTGCCCAAAGCGGAGTTTATTTTCTGAAAACCCAGAACGGTGTTTTCAGATTGCTGAAGAATTAAACGCTTTTTTGGAATTTGGAGCTTGTAATTTGGAATTTGCGAATGGCATTTTGTACTTTCGGAAATCAAACGAATTTTAGGTATGCCATTAGTATCCCCCCTTTCCCCAAACCACGACGCCGAAACAAAACAATTGGCCGAATTTTTCAACGAAACGCTCGGCTTTTGTCCCAACAGCGTGCTCACAATGCAGCATCGTCCGGCAATCAGTAAAGCTTTTATCAATCTGAACAAAGCCGTAATGGCGAATGAAGGCCGTGTTACTTCAGCCTTAAAGAGAATGATTGCTTGGGTGAGCAGTAATGCCACGGGTTGCCGCTATTGCCAAGCGCACGCCATCCGCGCTGCGGAACGTTACGGAGCGGAGCAGGAGCAACTCGATAATATTTGGGAATACAGAACCCATTCCGCTTTTTCGGAAGCTGAGCGGGCAGCATTGGACTTTTCTTTGGCGGCAAGCCAAGTGCCCAATGCTGTGGATGAAGAAATTAAACAGAAACTCTATAAATACTGGAACGAAGGCGAAATTGTGGAAATGCTTGGCGTTATTTCGCTCTTTGGGTATTTAAACCGTTGGAACGATTCCATGGGAACTTCAATTGAAGAGGGCGCTGTGGAAAGCGGCGAGCAGTATCTTGGGAAGCATGGGTGGAATAAAGGGAAACACAGTTGATTTCCGATTAAAGATTGTTGATTTCTGAATGTTTTGAAAGGTGTATTTCTATTTCTTCCCAGAAATCACAACCACAATCTCTCCTTTAGGGGGCTTATTTTCAAAATGCTTTAAAACTTCTTCGGCAGTGCCGCGGACGGTTTCTTCGTGCAGCTTTGTCAATTCCCGCGAAACGGAAATTTGTCTTTCAGCACCGAAAAATTCCACAAATTGGGCAAGCGTTTTCAGCAGTTTGTGGGGCGATTCGTAAAAAATAATGGTTCGGGTTTCTTCGGCTAAAAGTTCGAGTCTTGTTTGTCTTCCTTTTTTTACTGGAAGAAAACCTTCGAAAACGAATTTATCATTCGGGAAACCACTATTTACGAGTGCTGGCACGAAAGCTGTGGCGCCAGGAAGACAATCCACTTCAATGCCGGCTTCCACGCAGGCACGGGTCAATAAAAAGCCGGGATCGCTGATGGCTGGGGTTCCGGCATCGCTAATTAGCGCAATGTTTTCACCGCTTTGAATTCGTTTTACAATGCCTTCCACCGTTTTGTGTTCGTTGTGCATGTGATGGGAGTGCATTTGGGTGCCGATTTCAAAATGCTTCAACAGTTTTCCGCTGTTTCGGGTGTCTTCGGCGAGGATTAGATTTACTTCTTTCAGCACTTCAACAGCGCGAAAGGTCATATCTTTTAAATTGCCGATGGGCGTGGGGACCAAGTAAAGTTTTCCCGTCATAATTTATGGGCGTACCGTTTTTCCGAAGAAATATGAAACTAATAAAAATAAGATTCCTAGCAACGGAAGTGTTATTCCGGGATCATCAATTCGATAATGTGCAAAGCAGGCCAAAACCATGTCAAAAAATAATCCGGCGTAAGCCCACTCCATGACCCATTTCGGTTTTCGAATAAGGATAAAAACAATCGCAAAAATCTTTGCAAGTGCCATGGGGACCACTAAATATGAAGGATATTGGTAGTCTTGATAGTTGCCTTCAATTACCGCCGTATCTGTTAAATACATAAATGCAGAATACAGAAACAAGACGCTAAGCAGCCCTGTGGCGACCCAATAGATGGTTTTTTGGGCTGTCATAAAATTTGGAGTTTAATTAAAACTTTTTTCAATAATATTCATGAACCGTTCGGAATATTCTTCTTTGTTTAGCCAGTAGTTATAATCGGGTTTTACCTTGCCCTTGATGAAGTTTAGTGCCTCTTCATAATTTTCCATCGTGTTTATTTGCGAAAGCACGCGGGTATAATCTTCGGCCTGCCCCTCAAAAAGATGTTTTATGAATGCCAAACGATCGTTAAGACCAATATTCAAACCTTTGTTTACGGTATCGTTTAAAGATCTGGCGCGCGATTCGGTCATCGTTTTGCTAGCCTCAGTTCCTTCAACAGATTTTGGGAAAAGTTCCATGGTTTTTCTTTCAAACTCTGGCATTTGCCGATAGTTTGAGGCGAATTCCTCCAAATCATTTTTAACGTGTTTTACCGTTGGCTTTTCCGGTATTTCGGCAGTTTCAGTATCGTGGTTTTTCGGAAGCATTTCATCCAGCAGTTCATCAATGCGCTCGCTCTCCTCTGGCATTTGCGCCACGATATCCTTAATTTTTTCCATCAAGGGTTCAATAAGATCTTCTTTGTGCTCAGGCTGAGGCACGGGTTCGGGCTCCGTAAACCAGTTTTCTTCCCGGAAACTTTTGGAATCCAGAGACTCTAATGTTGAATCTTCGGAAGAATCTTCCAATTGATTTTCAAGATATTCAAGCACGGCCAATCTTTCATATAGCTCGCTCACCAATCCCTTTACGGAAGCGGTTTTAAAGGTTTTTTCTTCTTCAATAAGTTGCTTTGCAAGCGCTGTTATCTGCTCGCGGAGTTTCTTCTTCATATCTTTTTAAATTAACCTGAATTTCTATTTTGTTTTTATAAATTTACGCATCCTTTATGTAAACGTCAACTATTTTTGTTTTCTTGTTTAAATCCATTGCTTTTGATGGTTTCAGGCAATCTTCAAGTTGAACATTCGTTTGGGAAAGTATTAGTGTCAATGTTTCGCGTAAATTTAAACTATGTTTCTTGAAAATACCGTAAATCAGAAAGAACAATTTGGCTGGATTGAGGTAATCTGCGGGTCTATGTTTTCAGGAAAAACGGAAGAACTCATCCGAAGGCTGAAAAGAGCCCAATTTGCCCGTCAAAAAGTTGAGATTTTCACTCCTTCAATAGACACACGTTATTCCGAAGATTCCGTAACCAGCCACGACAGTAATAAAATTCGTTCCACACCGGTTCCGGCGGCCGCAAACATCCCGATTTTGGCAGATAACTGTGATGTTGTTGGCATTGACGAAGCCCAATTTTTTGATGACGAAATCGTAAAAGTGTGCAATGATCTCGCCAATCGCGGTGTTCGGGTAATAGTTGCAGGACTTGATATGGATTACAAAGGAAACCCTTTTGGGCCCATGCCCGCTTTAATGGCAACTGCCGAGTATGTTACCAAAGTACACGCCGTCTGCACCCGCACCGGAAATCTTGCCCATTACAGCTACCGAAAAGCAAAAAGTGAAGCCTTGGTTTTACTTGGCGAAACCGAAGAATATGAACCTTTGAGCCGCGCCGCATATTATAAAGCACAACTTCGGGATAAAGTAGTGAAACTGGAAGTGAAAGAAGCTGAAGAAATAAGCGAAAAAAAATCTTCCGAAAAAACCGGAAAACAAGCATAATATGGCCAAAGCCACCGAAACTTTATTGGAGATTGACCTTAACGCGCTCGACAATAATTACCGATACCTTACCTCAAAACTAAAATCCGAAACCAAAGTTTTGGCTGTGGTAAAAGCTTTTGCCTACGGAAGCGATTCTGTAGTTATTTCAAAGGAGCTTGCCACTTTGGGTGTTGATTACTTTGCTGTGGCATATTCCAACGAGGGGGAAACGCTCAGAAACGCAAAGATTGAAACCCCGATTTTGGTGTTGCACCCGCTTCCTGGTAATTTTGAGGTGATTGTGAACCGCTGTTTGGAACCGAGCATCTATTCCCGAAAAACCTTGGAAGCGTTTATCGCTTTCGCGGAAGCAAGAAAACAGACCAATTATCCAATTCACTTAAAATTCAACACGGGCTTGAACCGATTGGGTTTTGGTGAAAATGATATTTCTTTTATTGTCGAAATGCTTTCGAAAACAAATAGTGTAAAAGTGAAATCTGCTTTTTCACATCTTGCGGCAAGTGAAGATTTAAAGCTGAAGGAATTCACGCTCGGGCAGATTGAAGGTTTTCGGAAAATTTCAGAAGAACTTACAGCGAAACTTGGATATAAACCACTGCTTCATTGCGCGAACACTTCTGGAATTATAAATTATCCAGAGGCGCATTTTGATATGGTGCGAACGGGAATAGGTCTTTATGGCTTCGGAAATGACAAAGAGGAAAACAAGCATTTAAAGCCTATTGGCACTTTAAAAACGGTTATTTCGCAGATTCACGAAGTTCAAAAAAGTGAAAGTGTTGGTTACAATCGCGGGTTTATTGCTGATAAAGCAACCAGATCTGCAACACTTCCCATAGGTCACGCAGATGGAATTCCACGTTCCTACGGCAAAGGCAAGGGCTGGGTAACTATAAATGGAAAAAAGGCCCATATTCTCGGCAACGTCTGTATGGATATGATAATGGTAGATGTTACAAATATTGACTGCGAGGAAGGGGATGAAGCTATCACCCGCGCGGAGTCATCGGCTGGGGTTATGTGGATGCCGCGCCCGAAAACGCCTCTTTCCTGACCGGAAGCGGGCGCGTCAATTTTTTCATTTACCGCG
>JAPKFY010000044.1 GCA_026646335.1 Aequorivita sp.
TCCATCCCTCCGCTTAAAAAAGCCCCCACCGGCACATCGCTGACCAGGTGCGCCGCGATCGTTTCCTTTAATTCGGTTAAGTATCTTGTCGCCTACTTCTTCTGAATTTTGAAGGGCTTCAACGAGCAGGTTTATGGCTTTCGGGTTGTCCCCTTCAATGGTATAAACACTAGCCAGGCCTTTTTGGGCAAAAGCGATCAGGCTCTTGGCATTGTTTTTTTTTGCATAAGTAATTGCTTGCAGAAAACTAGCTTCGGCATCGTGTATTCTGTCTAGAGTGATTAAGCAGTTTCCCTTGTTGTAGTAAGCAATGCTCAGGTTGGATTTTTTATTTATCTCGGGCGATATTTTTTGATAGGCTTCGATGGAGCTATTAAAATAATCCAATGCTGTCTCACAACTCATCTGCTCCCGATAAATAAAACCACGTACCAAATTGTTGAAACCCATTGCTTCCGATTTAAAAGTGCTTTCCGGAAGTGACATGAGCAATTTATAGGCTTCGTCTAAATAGGAGAGTGCCTTATCATAAACCTTTATCTCCTGGTATTGTCCGCCAACTCTGTTAAGAAGTCTTATCTTCAGTTCCATATCTTTAATTTTTGGAAACATATCCATGGCCTTGCGGGAATATTCCAACGATTTTTCGTACTCTCTTTTTGATGAATATGCCGTGGAAATGATGATGAGCGCGCGAACTTTAATGTCTGTTGTGGATTCACTGGCATTTAATAACTCTTGTGCAGTTTCAATGGCTAGGTTGGGGTTTTCATAAATTTGGTTTGTTGCAAAATCAATAATGCTGTCAGTGTTTTTTTGGGACGAAAGCACTTGGGTGAAAAGGATAAAACTTCCAATCAAGAAATACAATTTGTATGGGATTATAGTTTTCATCTTTACAGTGCTAGGCCGCAGGGCTTTCTTGTTTGTCTCGCAATATGGTAATAAAGGTGGTTGGAGAAATTCCGGTAACCGATTTGAATACGGTGGCAAAAACACTATGGGACGAAAATCCACTGTCTTCGGCCAAATAGCTTATTTTATACTGTAAATATTGAGGGTCATTTTCCAGCTTTTCGATAATATAATTGATGCGCAGTTCATTGATATAACCATTAAAATTTTTCTGTTTTTGAGTGTTTACTATTTCAGAAAGATATTTGGTATTTGTTCCAAACTGCAGTGCCAATCGTGAAAGGGAAATATCCTTGTTAGTAAAATCCAGTGAATTTTCAAAGGCGTTAAGTTTTGCAAGCAAATGGTCCTCAGCTTCTTTTGGAACATTTAAGGTCCTTATAGTATCGGGTTTTGATGGGGTAGAAATGGCTACTGATTCTTTCCGTTTTTCCAAATAACCAATAAATTTTCGGTACTGGTTTATCTTGGCTCGGTACCTCAGTTTTGTGAATCCCCAAAACAGTAAAAGCAACAAGAGAATCCCACCTAGAACAAATAAATACCATCTCGAATTGGCGCGAAGCACATTGAACCTCTGGGTTTCATTACTGTTAAAAAGGTTATAAGCCGTATTGACCGCCTCATTTTCAACATCGCCCCTTTTGTTGTTGAGTTGATCCGCCATTTGGTTATAATTATTAAACTCTTTAAGGTTGTTTAGCGCTAAGTAATTTTCGGCGATAGCTTGCGAAATAGTGATCTGTTCGGAAAGATTACTGAATTTTTGCGCGATTTTCATGGCAGCATTTAGCGTGTCAATAGCTTCTGTATGCGCGTTCTTCAGAAAAAGAAAGTTGCTGTATTTGATGAGCGATTTCATTTCCAGATAATTGCCTGGTTTCTTTTTTTCGCTTTCGCGAAATGCGCTTGACAGGTAAACTTGTGCAGAATCCAACTGAAAATCACGAAGGTGAATATCGGCCAGATCGAGATCAATATTTCCTATTTGGAAAGAATAAAGACCTTCGGATACATTTTTAAACTTATTCTTCGCTTTATAAAATTGTTCTACAATATTTTTAGTGCTATCTGTTTGGCTTTTATTTAAGGAGTATTGAATAATTTTTCCTTCAGCCCAATTTTCAGTATCACTTTTTGAATCATCATTTAGCAAGCTAATGGCCTTATTGCTGTAATAACTGGCGAGAGAGTTGATCTCCAGTTCTTTCAATATTTTTGAAAGAAGAATATTTAGTTGAATTTGAGTGCCGAAATCGGTTTTCAATTCTTCCTCGGAAAACTTCAATCCAATTTTTAAAGCTTGGTTATATTTTCCTTCCATATAAAAACCGCGGGAAAGAAGATACGCTGCCTGGAGCAATTCTGCGGGTTGGTCAGATTTTTCCGAAATGTATTCCGCAATACGGATTGCTTCCTGCGGGTCTGAATAAAGCACATCTTCCGCTTGGGCCAAAAGACCTGAGATATTACCTTCCTGTGATATGGAAACACCAGAAAGTAGCAGCAACAGTATTGTACAAAACCTATACATGAAACGAAACAATTTTTACACTGTAAAAGTAGTTACTATGCAGGGAAAGCGGACAATTAATTTAAAAAAATGGCAAATAGGTAGTCTTAACCACTTTACGGTAATTAAAAACCCCTTTCCAAAATAATGAAAAGGGGCTTGCACCTAAAGTGCATAAAATAAGGGGAGTCCAACAATAAATTGTACTTACATAGTTTTTTTATTTAAACCGCCCCCTAACCCCGAGGGCGGTGTAAAAATCAAATTAACTATGAAAAAAATTATCTTCTGATTATTAGTTTTTTACGATTTTGAAAGTCTCTGTTGCACTGTTTGCCGTTACCCTTGCAAAATAAATACCTGTTGAAAATGCAGAAAGGTCTATTTCGCCGTGCATACTGTTAAGGTCTTTGCTCAACAATTGCTGTCCGTTGATATTGAAAATAACTACGGAATTGATTTCAGTTTTTGCAGTTATTTGCAACATATCAGTCACAGGATTCGGGAATAGCGCAACTTGTTGCAACTGGTTATCTTGAGTGCTGAGAATCTCGCAGGTTAGCCCCAACTGAAAATTACCCGCTTGGATGTCATCATAGCCTTCAATCATTATGATATAAGTACTTGTCCCGTCAGACACAAACTCAAGTTCTGGTTGGTTAACACATGAACTGTCGTTGAAGGCGATTTGGTTTGTCAAGGTGCAGTCGCTATAAACTCTTACTGTTGTTGCAAAGTTTGTCTCAGGGCCACAAGCATTTAGCGTAATGGTTTCTGGACTTCCTGTTCCGGTATAAGAGTAAAAAACGTCTGGGGAGGCATTTCCACCTGAATTAGTAGCAAAAACAGTTGAGTTTGTTACTAAATCCCCGCACGCCAATGGGATTGAATCAACGCAGTCGTCGTTTGTGGGAACACTTGGAAGTTGTACTCGGTAGGTAAACAAATCTCCCCAAGGTCCAATAGTTGGATCGTAACCCCAACCTGTAATATATTTTCCGTTGGTAGAAATGGCATTTGGAACCCATATTGGGCTAGCGTCCATGGTATATCCCAAAGTTTCGGTTATGAAATCGTTGAATTCTTGCAGACCACCCGTTGCTGTCCAAATAAATGGAACATTTGGGTCCCAAGGACCAATTTGAAAATATCCAATGACGATACTTCCGTCATGGTTTATACCTGTTACGTTCCCTGAACTTCCCGCGGCCAAAGTGCCCAATGACATATATCCAGAAGCTTCGCTCCATATCCATGGTTCACCATTATTTGCGTAATCTCCTCGGCCACCAATCCAGTTGCCATCGCCAGAAATTGCGCTACATTCACCCAATTGGTTAAACTCGTCTGTTGGATCGCCGTTAGGGTCAACCAAAAGATATTCGTTAGGAAGCCAATCCCCATTGGCATCTTTTCGCCAAACTGCAGATTTCCACGGACCATTAAAATCCTGCCAGCCCACAATTACATTTCCATCTCCACTAACGGCATTTGCCCTTGTGCTGCGGTTGGTGCTTGTGAAAAGACTTCCCAAATCTACGAGTCCGTCTGCAGCAGTCCAAGCGGTGGCGTGTACTGCCACTCCAGGTTCTCCGGGGGTTGGTTCCACCCAGGCGCTGCCCACGACGGTAGTACCATCTTCTGAAATGTTATAGCCGGAGCTTAAAGATATGTCCACCGGATAATTAAAACTGCCAAGGACAGTCCATTCAGCATTGGTAATATTATACATGGATTTAATAGAATATGTATTAGTCTGTGGTTCTTTTATGAACAATACGCCTTGTGAGCCAATAATAAAGCCTCTGCCATTTGGTGTAAATACAACTTCGTACAATGCTTCGTTAAAAGTAGAAGTGCTTAAATTGTTAATTGGCCAAGTATCACCGCCATCTTCAGAGGTAAAGATTACTTCTGGAGTACCTACCATTGTAACGTGGTCTGCGTCAAGCCACGCTACATCCCGCCAAAGGGGTGAAGGACTATTGGCTACGGTAATCGTTTGCCAAGTAGTACCTCCATCTGTTGTTTTAAGGACAATGTCATCACCAACGGCAATACCTGTCATGGAATCGTAAAATTCAATTCCCAAAAGAACTCCTCCACCAGAATGTACAGAGGTCCAAGTAAGGCCATTATTTGTAGATTTTAGAATGTCGCCTCCATTTGTAACGAGAAAATACGTATCGCCACTCACATAAGTCAATTTATAAGGAACTCCTGTTAAACCTGAACCTTCGGTCCAAATGGCGCCACCATCATTAGTGGTATATACACCAACACCTGTATTGGTTTGGGCTGTAACAACACCGTTCCATTCATCCTTGAATTCAATACTCGTATAATACCAAACATCAGTTCCCGGAGTTTGGGCTGTCCAAGTGTAGCCGCCATCGGTGGTTTTTGCAAAATAATTGCTCCATCCGCCAACGTAGCCAGTATTTTGAGTAGGGAAACTCATAGCTTCAAGGCCTTGGCTTGCACCAGTCCAAAGATCAGTCCAAGTTGCGCCACCGTCATAAGTTACGATTACTATTCCATTGCCATTGTAGGTGGATGATTCACCCACTGCAAAAGCAACGGAACTTTGATTTTCAGGAAATTCAATTCCCCTGAAAATATAGTTGAATCCTGTGTTCAATTTTTCCCATTCGGTGGGGGTAGTGATAGTTTCATAAGATGTTCCGGAAAGCAAATTGCCATCGCCAGAGAATCTTACAGCACCTCCTGTGCCGTTGCCTGGAGCAGCTCCACCAATTTCAACAAAAGTATTGGTATCGGCATTCCAAAGGGAATAAGGTCCTGATTGGGCTTCATACCCCGAGATAACACCATCGTTGGAAACTCCTTGGGTTTCAAAAAAAGTAGGCTTTACCACAAATTGGGCGGAAGCACTTTCGATGCACAATCCAAAAGCGCACACCATAAATAGAAGAATAATTTTTTTCATTGGAAATAAATTTTTTATTGATTTGTTTTTAACTGAAGGCTAAAGTAGGTGGGTAAACTCTATAATAAAAGGACATACCTTTTTAAATTCGTGAAATTTAAAAGGCTAAATGAAGATTAAGGTGTTGTTAAACAGTTGGTTATAGGGTTATTGGTGTCCAACAAGAGAAGTGTTGAAAAACTAACTTTTCAGCTTGTTTTCTAACTTTTTCAAGTCCCTTTCCCATATCATTACGACGCGGATGAGTAAAAAAAGTGCAATTCCTATAACTATTATAAAGACGATTTGAAGAGGTCTGAAATAGCTGCGAAGATGGTCAATCTCTTTGGCCTTGGTTTCGGTTAAATTTATCAGGGATTGGTTGATGGTTTTTCTTTCGGAAATTTTGTTTGCCTTTTTTATCGCCACATATTTATTTTGATAAAGTATGTAATTTTCCCAATCGCCGAGAACGAGGTAATTATTGGCAAGACCTTCATAAATCTCACGGTTTAGGACGAGATCGCCCACATTGCTTGATATGGCAAGGGCATCGGTGAGCAACGATAAGGCTTCTTTATAGTTTCCATTTAGAGTCTCAGTTTCGGCGAGCCCTTTTTTCCCAAAGGCTATCAAGCTTTTGGCATCTACAATTTGGGCGTGCTCGATAGATTTTAGAAAACTTTCCTTGGCCTGAGCGGTTTTGCTGAGCGATAACAGACAGTTTCCCTTGTTGTAATAACTTATACTCAGGTTGGCATTCATAATAGGTTGCTGTGCTGTGGTCTTGTTAAAGGCTATGATGGCACTGTCAAAGTATTTCAGGGCAATGTCGCAGTTGGTTTGTTTGCGGTAAATGAAGCCGCGCAATATGGAATTATAGCCCAGATATTTCTGAATTGAATCCGATGTAGGATATTTTTCTATCAAAACCAGCGATTCATCAAGATATTCCAAGGCTTTGTCATAAATCTGCAACTCTTGGTAATGTGCACCAATCCGATTAAGGATGCTTATTTTAAGCAACTCATCATCTATCTTTGGGATAAGTTCGTTAATCTGAAAAATATATTCCGAGGCTTTTTCATAATCCCTCTTTGAGGAATATGCTACTGAAATGACTAGCAGGGAGTTAATTTTGTTCCGAACGGTGATCTTTCGGTTGATCAAAGCTTCTTGGGAAAGTGAGATAGCTTCTTCTGGATTTTCGTAAACCTGCTTATTGGCTATTTTCAAAATACTATCCACTTCTTTTTGCGAGTGCACTGTTTGCACAAAGAAGAAAAATCCTGCCAGGAAAAACAGGGCGTTATGTTTATTCCACTTCTTCATAAATAGGTTTGGAAGTTTTCTTTGAAGATTTCAAAAGGTCGATAAAAACGGTTGGAGGAATTCCCGTAACTGTTTTAAAAACAGTGGCAAAACTACTGTGGGAAGAAAAGCCGCTCTCTTCGGCCAAATAGCTTATTTTATATTGCAGATAGGTTCTATTGCTCTTTAGCTTGTCTATAATATAATTGATGCGAAGCTCATTGATATAACTGTTGAAGTTTTTCCCCTTATGGAAATTTATCACTTCCGAAAGGTATTTTGTGTTAGTGTCAAAATGCGCTGCCAGTAGCGCCAAGGACATATCCTGCTTGGTAAACTGTTTTGATTTTTCAAATTGGGCCAATTTGTTTACCAGCGCATCTTCCGTTTCCTGTGGGATGTTTAGGCCTTTTGGAACTTCTTTTACTGGAAGGTTTTCAACTGGTTTTTGTCTGTTTTCAATGTAGTTTAAAAAACGGTTGTATTGTCTGGCCCTGTTTCGGTAGCGAAAGCGAAGGAGAATCCAAGTCAATACAATTACAATGAAAATTGCTGACAATATCAACAAGTTTCTCATGAACATCTTTTTCAAACTGTCCCTTTTAGCTGTATTGTTTTCGTTTACATAATTGTAAATGGCGTTTACCGCTTGGTTTTCCGTTGTTTCTACTGCATCGTCCAATTGTTGCGCTGTTTTTTTATAGGAATAAAACTGCGGAGTGTCCTTTAGAGCCAAATAAACGGAAGATAGGTTTTCTGAAATCTGGGATTGATAGTTTTTATTTTGGAACAGTTCTGCAATTTGCAAAGCAGCCAGGTACGATTCAATAGATTCGGAGTATTCCTGTTTCAGGAAAAACAATTCTCCCATTTGGTTTAACACTACCATTTTCAGGTAGTTGTTAGGATGTTCGCCCGTTGTTTTTTTAAGGAGAGCTTCAAGGTGGTTTTGCGCGGTATCTATATTGTAAACCTTTGCATAAAGGATTGCCATGGTCGCGTCGGTTTCGTTTATTAAGGCTTTATCGGGAATTTTCTCGAAAATGGAATTTGCCTGGCCAAAATATTCCAAAGCTTTCTGCCAGTTGTCTTGCCCCATTTCCGCATAGCCATTTAGCAGTATTTTTCCTCCCTTCGCAAAATAAGAGGTTTCCACTGCTTTTTCAGTGGTCGCAGAAACACTAGTGTTTGTATAATATTGCTCCGCCACCAAGTTTAATCCCAAATGGTTCAATATGGGGATGGAGACCAAGGTTGCTTTAAGTTGCATCGACATATTTTCAGTCGATTCTGAAAGTACTTTTGCTTCAACACCTGCTTTTACGGCCTTTTCAAATTCGCCTTTTAAATAATAAGCAGTAGTATTAAGTAGGTTTGCCTGGATAAGTTGGTTGGCGTTTTTCGAATTTTGTAGAACGTGGTTCGCTATTTTGATGGCTTCTTCGGGTTGGGCATATAGAACCGTTTCGGCATTGGCTAACATATCCTTATAATCGCCATCGTCCTGAGCAGAAGCAACCAAGCTTATTAGGGCCATGAAACATATGTATAAAATAGAGCGCATGTTTTAACAAAAAATCAATGCCACAAGATACATAAAGTTAAATTTTTAGCAGAATTTAGAAATCTATTTTTAAATAAAAAAGAAACCTTGTTTCCATACTGAAAACAAGGTTTCGCAAATTAATTTTACTGGATTGATCTAGTAATAGCTACCCTCTTTTCATCACAATTTCCATGCTTTTGTATTCTTCACTGCCATCAACGGTTTCAAACATTTCCATTTTTCGGGTGTTCTCGTCTACAATTGTGTAAATCTCCCGTACTTTTCTCTCTTTGCCTGTCATAGGATCAACCATGGTGCCTGTTGAAGTGATGGATTTTGTGCCTTCGTCATATGTTCCCCGCATCACCATCATTCCCGTGCCCATATTGTCTATCCATGTGGAAATAACTTCCTTAGTGGCATTGTCATAGGCTGTAGTGGCCCTTCCCTCAAACGGCATGCCCATTACGTCACCTTTATAGTTAGTTTCTTGATAACGACCGCCCAAAATCATTTTTGTTTCGGCGGTGGAAGTAGCTTTTGTTGGTTCTCCGCCAGCTCCCATCCAAAAAGTCATTTCGTTGTTCCACTTTCCTTCCTCGGCTGCCAACATTTTGTGTGATTCACTGGGAGTCATATAGGCTTCCCAAGCTTTTTGCATTGCCACGGAATCCATAGGAATTTCAGGGGTTTCGACCTCCTCCGTTACAATACTATCCATTGCAACTGAATTGTCAGCTTCCATTGGTTCTTTCGGTTCGTTTTTACAGGAAGTAAAGCATAGCGCAATTACCGATACTGCTAGAATTAGTTTTTTCATAATTGTGTGATTTTAAAAAGTTGATTTAAAAGCTAAATTATGAAAAAAATGTCACGCGATAAGTATTGTGTTCAATATAAGGTAATTAAAGTTTCAAAAGGAAGTATATTTTTGAAACGAGATTTTATTAATTAGGAAATATTGATTCCCCTTTATATAATTTTTTTCCGAACAAATATTGCAACAACTGCCGCCATTACAATTCCAAAACCCAATGCCCCAAAAGCCGATTGCCACATATAACTGTTTATGTTGAAATAATCATTGGCCTTGGTACGCGCCATTAAATCATTGGTAACGGAGTATTCTATCACGTTGTTGAAGTATTCTGGCGTAATGTAATTGTGGGTAATGTACTGAGCCAACGGAGAAAGTAGCGCTACAAAAACACTGAGAATTACACCGGAAATAAAACCTTGCAACCAAGTCATTTCTCCACCATAGACCCTTCTTCTTTTCTCGCGCATTTCAAGCAAATACAATAAAATGGCGAAAGGGACGAAGAATAAGGTTAGCCACCAATGGTCTGCAATCCGTTCTTCATGCCAGCCCAACGTTTTCTCCAATAACATCCAGCAGAGAATAGCAATTGTGAATATTACGGCCCATTTAAGTTCTATATATAATTTTTTCATCACTTTTTCAATTTCGATTAAAGATAGTTTTTTTAAGCATAAAAAATCCCGAAGCTTTTGCTTCGGGATTTATAAGCTTTGTTAAAGCTATAAAATCTCTTTAACTAAATAGTCTTACGTCCTAGGTCTTTCCGTCCTAAGTCAAAAAAACTACTCATCAACCAAAACCCAATCGCCTTTATCCAGCATCGGGATGGCTTGTTTGAATTTTAGCGTTTTGTTTTCTCCGCTCATCACGTGCTTAATGGTCACTTTGTCGTTGCGGTTTATTTTTGGGCGGTCGCGCACGATGGTTTCCGTTACTTGTTGGTGTTGCGGTTGCGTATTGCCAGCAGCACGCGATTGTGCGGCGCGCTCGTCCATATTCGGGATTTCGTCCTTTTGCTCGCTTAGGTTTTCTTTTCGTTTTACCTCGCGGGCTTCCTGGATTTGCTGTTGATTTTCCTGTGGCAATTCACCTTTGAAAAGGAAAGAAAGAACATCCTTATTCACTTTCTCGATCATTGTTTTGAAAAGTTCAAAAGCTTCAAACTTATAGATAAGCAAAGGATCTTTCTGCTCGTGGACTGCAAGCTGTACAGATTGTTTCAACTCGTCCATTTTGCGCAAATGCGTTTTCCAAGAATCGTCAATAATAGCAAGAGTGATATTTTTCTCAAAATCGTTCACCAACTGCTTTCCTTCGGTTTCGTATGCCTTTTCAAGATCGGTGGCAACGTTCAGGGTTTTTACCCCGTCTGTAAACGGAACAAGGATTCGTTTGTATTTATCCTTTTGGGTCTCGTAAACATTTTTAATTACCGGGAAAGCCATTTCGGCGTTCCGCAACATTTTATTTTGATAATGGATGTAAGCCGCTTTATAAACTTTTCCTGCAATTTCCTTAGTGTCCA
Source organism: Aequorivita sp. (assembly GCA_026646335.1). Lineage (GTDB taxonomy): Bacteria > Bacteroidota > Bacteroidia > Flavobacteriales > Flavobacteriaceae > Aequorivita. The sequence goes on from JAPKFY010000044.1 coordinate 10,563, forward strand.
TCTTCTCAAATTCCTTTGCAGAAATAGGGGAGCTCATCGAGAAATAACGGATCAGTTCGAACTCAAAGTTTTTATAATCCTGCGCCATTTTGTTGCTTTCGGCAATTACTTCGGCGGTGTCAAAAATCATATTTGCAATATCAACGCGAAGACGATCGCCAAATAGCGCGTGGTACCTGCGTTTGTAAACCACTTCGCGCTGGGCGTTCATCACATCATCATACTCAAGCAAACGCTTACGGATTCCGAAGTTGTTCTCTTCCACTTTTTTCTGCGCCCGTTCAATGGATTTTGAAATCATGCTGTGCTGAATCACTTCGCCTTCCTTCAAGCCCATTCTATCCATCATCTTCGCAATTCGCTCACTTCCGAAGAGACGCATCAAGTTGTCTTCCAAGGAAACATAGAACTGTGAACTTCCCGGATCTCCCTGACGCCCGCTACGACCACGCAGCTGTCTGTCCACGCGACGAGAATCGTGACGCTCGGTACCTACAATTGCAAGTCCGCCAGCTTTTTTCACTTCGTCGCTCAACTTAATATCCGTTCCACGACCCGCCATGTTGGTGGCTATGGTTACGATTCCGCTTTTTCCTGCTTCGGCAACAATGTCTGCCTCGCGTTTGTGGAGTTTAGCGTTCAAAACATTGTGTGGTATATTCCGAATACTCAACATTCGGCTCAATAATTCTGAAATTTCCACAGAAGTGGTACCGATCAATACTGGCCTTCCCGCTTGGGAAAGTGCTGTAACTTCTTCAGCTACGGCGTTGTATTTTTCTCTTTTTGTCTTGTAAATTTTGTCTTCGCGGTCGTGACGTGCAATTGGGCGATTGGTCGGTATTTCAACTACATCCAGTTTGTAGATTTCCCAAAGTTCACCGGCTTCAGTAACCGCCGTACCTGTCATCCCAGAAAGTTTGTTGTACATTCTGAAATAGTTTTGGAGCGTAATGGTAGCAAAAGTTTGGGTCATGGCTTCAATCTTCACGTCCTCCTTTGCTTCAATCGCTTGGTGAAGTCCATCACTATAACGGCGACCATCCATAATACGGCCGGTCTGCTCGTCCACGATCATTACTTTATTTTCCATCACCACATATTGATCGTCCTTCTCGAAAAGCGTGTAAGCTTTCAACAATTGGTTCATCGTGTGGATACGCTCACTTTTTACAGAAAACTCACGGAATAGATCTTCCTTTAGTTCAACTTCTTCCTCTTTGGGAAGCCCTTTACTTTCAATCTTTGCGATTTCGGTACCAATCTCAGGCATTACGAAGAAATCGGGATCGCCTTCACCGGATAGATAGTCAATACCCTTATCGGTAAGTTCTATCTGGTTGTTTTTTTCTTCAATTACAAAATAGAGTTCGGCATCAACCTTTGGCATTTCGCGGTTGTTGTCGCTCATATAGTGGTTTTCGGTTTTCTGGAGAACTTGCTTCACCCCTTCTTCCGAAAGAAACTTTATCAGCGCCTTATTTTTTGGCAAACCGCGATAAACGCGTAACAACTGGAATCCACCTTCTTTTTCATCACCTTCTTTTATAAGTCTTTTGGCTTCGGCCAGTACGCCGTTCAAGTATTTTTTCTGAATCTCAACAATATCGTGGATCTTTGGTTTCAGCTCGTTGAATTCGTGGCGATCACCTTCGGGCACGGGGCCGGAGATAATAAGCGGGGTACGCGCATCGTCAATCAATACCGAATCCACCTCATCCACAATTGCATAGTGGTGCGGGCGCTGCACAAGATCGTCTGGAGCGTGGGCCATATTGTCACGCAAGTAATCAAAACCGAATTCGTTGTTGGTTCCGTAGGTAATATCAGCCAAATAAGCCTTTCTTCGCGCTGCGGAATTTGGTTTGTGGTTGTCAATACAATCCACGGTCATTCCGTGAAACTCAAACAATGGCGCCATCCAAGCGCTGTCACGTTTTGCAAGATAATCGTTCACGGTAACAAGATGTACTCCGTTTCCGGCAAGGGCGTTGAGGTACATTGGCAGTGTTGCAACCAAGGTTTTACCTTCCCCTGTATGCATTTCGGCTACTTTTCCTTCGTGGAGTGCAACCCCCCCAATAAGCTGAACATCGTAGTGGACCATATCCCAAGTGATGGGCTTTCCGGCGGCATCCCATGAATTTTTCCAAATGGCTTTGTCGTCTTCCAGGGTTACATAGTCTTTACTGGCAGAAATTTCACGGTCATACGGGCTGGCGGTAACCGTAAGGGTTTCGTTGTTTTTGAAACGTTTTGCGGTTTCTTTCATCACGGCAAAAGCTTCGGGAAGTATTTTGTTAAGGGTCACTTTTTCAATTTCGTAGCGATCGTCCTTCAGCTTGTCTATCTGGTTGTAGTAGTCTTCTTTTTTGTTAATGTCTTCCTCGTCTTCAGATTGTTTCTCGAGGGCATCAATTTGATCCTGAACATCCTTTTGGGCATCTTTTATTTCCTTTCTGAAGAAATCTGACTTAGCCCTTAGCTCATCGTGGGTAAGCTTTTCAATGGCAGCTTCGTGTTTTTTTACCTCTTCAACCAGCGGCTTTATCTGGCTGATGTCTTTTTTTGATTTATCGCCTACAAAAACTTTTAGTACATTATCTAATATTCCCATGATGTGTGTTATTTTGAAGTGTTGCGTGGCAGCAACTTCTTATCAATTTATTTTTTTGTCCGTTCGAGTGCAGTCGAGAACTTCAAGATTGCTTTCAACAATTAGGTTTCGACTGCGCTCAATCAGACATTTATATTTTTTCACCACGAATACATGAATAACTATATAATATTCGTGTATTCGTGGTTTCCCTTTTCAATACTTTTTAAATAAAAAAAAGCCCCTTAAAGAGACTTTTTATATTATTTTTAATAGTATCCCAAAATCTTGGGATTAATATTCGTCCTCGTTCCAGAGATAATCGTCGTCTGTTGGGTAGTCTGCCCAGATCTCTTCAATAGAGTCATAAGAGTCGCCCTCGTCTTCAATTGCCTGAAGGTTTTCCACTACTTCCAGTGGAGCACCGGTCCTGATCGCGTAATCAATCAATTCGTCTTTGGTTGCGGGCCAGGGTGCATCGCTTAAATAGGATGCTAATTCTAATGTCCAGTACATAGCACTTTAGGTTTTAATTTTCTGCAAAAGTAATTTTTTAGATCAAAAAGTCAAGTAAAATCTAAATTATTTCTGCTGTATTTTAAAGAACGTTTTTTATCTGCTGATTTTCAATTAGTTGCAATTCTATTTGTTGATAAGTTATTTATTCAAAATGTATAGTTTCAGTAAATTTTAGCTTCTTCTAATAACTAATAACTAATAACTAATAACTAATAACTAATAACTAATAACTAATAACTAATAACTCATAACTTCTTCGGAATCCACTGCGTCTCTTCCGCGTTTAGGTCTTTAGACAACTTTCGTGCCAGCACAAAGAGGTAGTCAGATAGTCGGTTTAAATATTTTATCACCCTTTCGTCAATGGGTTCTTTTTCATTTAAAAGCGTGGCACGGCGTTCTGCGCGGCGGCAGACGGTACGGGCAATGTGACAATATGACACGGCGGTATTTCCGCCAGGCAGGACAAAATGGGTTAGATCTGGCAGGGCTTCATTCATTGCGTCCATTTCAGTTTCTAAAAGAGTAATATCTTCTTCATCAACTTTTGGAATGTTTAATCGTTCCTTCCCGCTTTTGAGTATAGCTCTTTTGGGGTCTGTAGCCAGAATAGAACCTACCGTGAACAATCTATTTTGAATTTGGATCAATATTTCCTTGCTGTGAGCATCAATCTCTTGGCTGCGTATCATCCCAATGTTTGAATTTAGCTCGTCTACGGTGCCGTAACTTTCAATACGGATATTGTGTTTTGGAACGCGAGTCCCGCCGAAAAGGGCAGTAGTGCCTGCATCGCCGGTTTTGGTGTATATTTTCATTTTAGAGTATGTGAATTTGTGAATATGTGAGTTTGTGAGTATTTTAATTTGGTGTTTCCAAAATTACAAATAACTACTTTAAAAATGGGTCTGGAATGGCGTGAAGAAAAAAAAGGAAGTTTATTAAAATTGTTAATCTTTGGGATTTGAATAAAATGGGGACGCGATTTTTCGCGAGTCCACGAATACTGCCAACAGCAACTGTTTACTGTTCACTTTCTTTTCCCCGTTCCTTTTTCCGTTCGTAATAACTGCTTCGGAAATTTTTGGTTCTACGCTGCCGCTGATTTGTTGCATTACGTTTATTCCAAAAATAAAGAATGGCCAAGATTAGAATTCCGCCAATAATTAAAACGAGGGGGTTTGAAAAATCAAGAGTCATAGTTCAAAGATAAAACAGGAAATGGAAAATACGAAGTATGAAATACTATTTTTCGACTCACAACTCACGACTCACGATTTCCTTCTTAGTATCGCTCTCTACAATTCCATCCCGAAGTCTAATAATTCGGTGTGCGAGTTTGGCTATTTCTTCTTCGTGGGTTACTACGATTACTGTGTTTCCAGCTTTGTGAATGTCATTGAAAAGGTTCATTATTTCTTCCGAAGTCTTGGAATCCAGATTTCCCGTGGGCTCATCGGCCAAAATGATGGAAGGTCTGTTTACCAAAGCTCTTCCAACGGCCACACGTTGCCGCTGTCCACCGGAAAGTTGGTTGGGTTTGTGGTCCATTCGGTCTGCAAGACCTACATCCGCAAGCACTTGTTTTGCGCGTTCGGTGCGTTCGCTTTTTGAAGCGCCTGCATAGATCATTGGCAGCGCCACATTTTCAAGCGCAGTTGTTCTGGGCAGAAGGTTAAAGGTTTGGAAAACGAAGCCTATTTCCTTGTTTCTGATTTCAGCCAATTCATCATCGGTCATATTGCTCACGTCTTTTCCGTTGAGCTGGTAACTGCCTGATGTGGGGGTGTCCAAACATCCCAAAAGGTTCATTAAAGTAGATTTTCCGGAGCCGGAAGGTCCCATCAAGGCAACGTATTCGCCGCGTTCAATGTCCAGATCTATTCCCTTTAAAACTTTAACTATTTCATTCCCAAGTGGGAAATCTCTGGTGATATTTCGGATTTTTATTACTAAACTCATAAGCCCCCTAAATCCCCCAAAGGGGGACTTTTATAATTATTATTAATATTATATGTAAGACGCAAAGATAGGCTTACTGTTACAATTCAAAGTTTAAAGTTCAACCCTTCATCCCGATAACTATCGGGAGCGCTTTGGGTGACATCAGTTTCAATAGAATCAAAAGTATCCATAGTATCAACAATATCTTTTCTAAACTTTTAAACTTACACCCGTATTACAAAATGCTGCTTCGGCTGCTCTTTTCTGAAGAAAACCATTCCCCATTGAAAGGTGTCTATGCTTACCGTCACATTTTCATTTGCAATTATTTGCTGCCAGGCCGCTGTCATATCCTTGCTCCAGTAAATATCGTCAAAAATGATCACCGAATTGTTGTGCACACTTTTTAAAAGTGAATTGAAATAGCCCAAGGTCCGTTCGCCATTGTGGTCGCCGTCAATAAAGATGAGGTTGTATTTCCGGGTTCCGATACTTCGGGATTCCGAAAGGAAATCACTGAAAAGCTCTTGGTGTATCTGAATATTATGAAGGTTGAATTTCTCAAAATATCCCTGCGCTTTTCGCAATGTATTTGGGCAGCCTTCCACAGTGTGCATGGCGGAAAATTCATTTGAAAGTGAAAGAGCGATGGTTCCCAAACCCAGCGAAGTGCCTAATTCCAGTATGATTTCACTTTTAAGATAGCGGGCCAAACGGAAGAGTAATTTCTGGCGTTTCTTACGCATCCCTGCGTTTTTCACGACTGCGGAAACCTTTCGGGCGTTGCCTTTAAAAACTCTAGAACCTTGTCCGAAATCCTTCATTTCAATCATTGAAGCGTCTTTTCGCAAGGCTTGGCGATGCTTTTTTAAAATTTCATATTCGGGATATTTCTTTTTGTCGTTGAAACATTTCGTCACCAAATCATACACAAAAGGGGAGTGCACCCCGTGTTTGTTTTTGGAGAGCCGAACAAATTTTATATAGCTTTTGGACTGATGGATCATTGTTTTATAGCTGTATGCTTTAGGCTTTAAGCCATATGCGAAAATACGAATTCAATAAACTTTGAGCAATTTGCCTAAAGCTTAAAGCTTACGGCCTACAGCAAATTTATCCCTCCATCTTCGCCGTCAGCTCAAACCAACGCTCCGTTTGCTTTTCGATTTTATCAATAATCTCCTGAAGTTTTATGGATTGTTTGTCAATCTCGGCACCATCCCAGTTTTCGGTGGCGAATTTATTTTGGAGTTCCTCGCGGTTTTTTTCAAGATTTGCAATTTCCTTTTCCAGTTTGTTGTATTCCTTTTGCTCGTTGTAATTCAGTTTCGCAGGGCTGGAGTCTTGCTTCCAGTCTTTTTTAACCTTTGGCGCTGCTTCGCTGGAATCTCTTTTTTCTTGAATGTTACTGTCCTCATAGGCCCTAAAATCTGAATAGTTTCCGGGGAAATCCTCCACTTCGGCATCGCCTCTAAAAACAAAAAGGTGATCCACAATCTTGTCCATAAAATAACGGTCGTGACTCACTACCAAAAGACAGCCTGGGAAGTCCAAAAGAAAACTTTCCAAAACATTTAGTGTTACAATATCCAAATCGTTCGTTGGTTCATCAAGAATCAAAAAGTTTGGATTTTTAATGAGCACGGTGCACAAATATAGACGTTTGAGTTCGCCACCGCTCAGTTTTTCCACAAAGTCATATTGCTTTTTTGGATCGAAAAGAAAACGTTCCAAAAGCTGCGAAGCCGAAATCTGCCGTCCTTTTTTCAACGGAATATAATCGCCGTATTCGCGGATCACATCAATCACTTTCTGGCCTTCCTTTATGTTGATGCCAGTTTGGGTGTAATAGCCAAATCGAACTGTTTCCCCAACAATTACTTTCCCAGAATCTGGCTTCATTACTCCCGTAAGAATATTGAGAAACGTCGATTTTCCTGTTCCGTTTTTTCCGATAATACCAACCCGTTCGCCACGGTTGAAATTGTATTCAAACTTATCCAGCAGCACTTTATCGCCAAACGATTTTGATATTTTGTGAAGTTCTACCACTTTGGTGCCCATGCGCTCCATATTCAGCTCCAGTTGCACTTCGTGGTCGTTTCGGCGTTTGCTGGCGCGGTCCTTTATTTCGTGGAAATCGTCAATCCTACTTTTACTTTTGGTGGTTCGCGCTTTGGGTTGGCGGCGCATCCATTCCAGTTCTTTTTTGAAAAGCTGCTTCGCTTTTCCCGTTTCAGTGGCTTCGTTTTCTATTCTGGCGTCGCGTTTTTCTAGGTAATAACTGTAATTTCCTTTGTAACCGTAGAGAATTCCTTCGTCCAATTCCACGATTTCATTGCAAACTCTTTCCAGAAAATAACGGTCGTGCGTCACCATAAACAAGGTGAAATTTTCCTTGGCAAAAAGATTTTCCAGCCACTCGATCATTTCGAGATCCAAATGGTTGGTAGGCTCATCCATTATAAGCAAATCTGGCGTGGTGAGCAGGGCATTGGCCAAAGCCAAACGTTTTTTCTGTCCGCCGCTGAGGGTGGAAACCTTTGCGTGTAGGTCTTCCATTTTTAGTTTGAAGAGAATTTGCTTGTATCGCGTTTCAAAATCCCAAGCGTGGTGGGCGTCCATGGCGTCGAAAGCTTTGTGGTAGGCTTCCGAATCATCAGGGTTTTCAATGGCGTGCTCGTAAGCCTCAATTATTTTAAGGATTGGATTGTCTGAGGAAAATATGGTCTGTTCCACGGTGAGTTTGGGATCCAGATCTGGGTCCTGCGGCAAATAGGCAATTTTCAAACCTTTTCTGAAAACAACATTTCCGGTATCGGCTTTGTCGTTTCCGGCAATTATATTTAGAAGTGATGTTTTTCCGGTTCCATTTTTTGCGAGGAAGCCTATTTTTTGTCCCTCGTTTATTCCAAAGGAAATATTTTCAAACAAAACCCGCATCCCGAAGGATTTGGAGATATTTTCAACTGAAAGGTAGTTCACGGTTTATATTTTCGGCAAAAGTACTGTAAATGTTTAATGAATAATGTTTAATGAATAATAAGTTGGGAATGTTTGAGAAACTAGAAACTAGAAACATTGAACATTGAAATGTTTCATTATTAAATACGTTACTTTATATTTGTCCATTAACAATCCTGCCCTTTATGAAGCTTACGTATCTATTGTTGTTTTTAGTTGTAGCAGTGTGCACCACTTCCTGTGTAACTACCAAACAGCTTACCTATTTACAGGAAAATACCAGCAGCGCTGATACTTTGGCGCTTTTGCGGAAAAGGCAGGAACCCTACCGACTTCAAATAAATGATCTTTTGAGTATTCGCGTAAAGGCTTTGGACCAAGAAACCGTGGGGATTTTCAACCCTATAAGCGATGCCAACCCCAATGCCACGGGCGAGGAGCGGTTGTATTATGACGGTTTTGTGGTGGATGATCACGGCAACATCCGCATCCCCAGTTTGGGAGAAATGAACGTACTGGGCTATACGGTAGATGAGGTTCGCCAAAAGCTGGAGGAAATTTTATTGAAGGATTATTTTAAAGCAGAAGCCAATGTATTTGTCACCGTAAAATTGGCAGGTATTCGCTACACGATCAATGGCGAAATAGGCAGCCCGGGTTCAAAAATTATTTACCGTGACCAATTAAGTATTATGGAAGCCATTGCCAATAGTGGCGATATTACAATTACTGGAGACCGAAGTGATGTGGTTATCATCAGACAATATCCAGCTGGGCAAAAGGTGCATCACATAGACCTTACCAAGCTGGAAGCGATGAATTCACCATACTACTATGTGAAACCGAATGACTTAATATTGATTAATCCATTGCCGCAAAAATCCTTGGGTACGGGAACCACCGGGCTTCAGTCTTTCACAACCATAGTTACAGTTGCCACAGCTTTGGTAACCACTATTTTATTGTTTACCAGATTATAGAAAAATATGAGCGAGGAATTCGAAATTAACGAAACCCAAATTACCTTTGATTTTAAAGGTTTTCTCTTTAGGCTTTTGCACCATTGGCCGTTGTTTCTTGTCTCTTTGGCCATTGCTTTTTCCATTGCATATTACACCAATGTCCGCAAACTGCCCATTTATCAAATAGAAAACATGGTTTCCATAAAGGACGACCAAAACCCATTTTTCACTAGCAATACCAGTCTTACCTTTAATTGGGGAGGCACTACAGATAAAGTAAACACCGCCGTTATTACATTGCAATCCCGTTCGCACAACGAAAAGGTTGTAGAGCGCCTGCAATATTATATGGATTATCTGCGTGACGGGAAATACCAACAGGTAAACGCTTACAAGCAAACTCCATTTTTTGTGGAAGTGGACACTGCCAAACCGCAAATACTGAACAAACAAATAAAGGTTGTTTTTACGGATTCGGTTAATTTTAACTTGAGTGTTGCCTTTGAGGAAGCTGGAAATATCAATCTTCAAAATTATGGTAGCAAGGAAAATAGCTCCAGGTTTGTGGATGCAGGTGAGTTTTCCCAGAGTTTTAAAATTGGGGAGCACATAAAGTTACCCTTTTTTAACGGCACCTTTATGCCAAACCCAGATGTGGTATCAAAGCCCGGAACGCCTTACTATATTGTCTTTAGGAACTATGATGGCATAGTGAGGCGGTATTTGGGGATTCGCGTTGATCCCGAGAGCAAAGGTTCCTCGGTATTAAAGATGAGGCTTACCGGAAACAACAAGGCCCAATTGGTGGATTACTTGAATACTTCCGTAGAAGTGCTGAGTGAAGATATGCTGGAGCGCAAAAACCTCTTCGCTACTAAAACCATCAAGTTTATTGACAGTAGCCTTGCCATAAAATCTGTCGAGCTTTCCACGGTAGAAGATGAGCTGAATCAATTCAAAAACAAAAATGCCATTTTCGACCTCGCCAGTGAAGGTTCTGAGATTAATGCGAAATTGAATGGACTGGATCTTCGAAAGGAGTCTGTGAACCGTGAGCTTAATTATTTCAACACCCTTCAGGATTATCTTATTAATCGTTCAGATTATAGGGATGTGCCAGCACCGTCGGTGGCAGGTATTTCAGAATCTAGTGTGGTGAGCGGGGTAGGGAAGATTGTTGCCCTTGCCGAAGAACGCAATAAATTTCAATATTCCTATAAGGAGGACGCTCCCATTTTCAATGACATAGACAGGCAGATTAACGCTGTTAAAACGGTGTTGTTGGAAAATATCCGTTCCTCAAAAGGCCTGAAAAACCAAGAACTGAGCTCTATCAATCGCGATATTGGCCGTTATGAGGGGGAAATAAGGAAACTTCCAAAAGAACAACAGGATTTATTGAATATTGAGCGCCGTTACAACCTTAGCCAAGGCACCTACAACCTATTTTTAGCGAAACGAAGCGAGGCAGGTTTGGTAAAAGCCGCCAACGTTAGCGATGTGATGATCATAGACCCCGCAAAAGATACTGGCGGGGGCCAAATTGGGCCCAATACACAATTGAATTATATGATGGCCGGATTGCTTGGCCTTTTTATTCCGTTATTGTTTGTCTTTGTCCGGGTGTTTTTTGATACTAAAATCAGTAATGTTAAAGATCTGGAACGGATTACGCCCATTCCATTGTTGGGGATTATCGGAAAAAGCCCTATCGATACCAATCTGGTTGTTCTTACCAAACCAAAGTCTGCCATGGCAGAAGCTTTTAGGGCGCTCCGCTCAAGTTTGCAGTTCATTTATAAAAAGCAGGGCATTAAGGGCGCCAAAACCGTGTTGGTAACCAGTTCGGTCAGTGGGGAAGGGAAAACGTTTTGCTCCATCAATCTTGCTTCCGTATTTGCCTTAAGTGAAAAGAAAACCGTCTTGGTAGGTCTTGACCTTAGAAAGCCTAAAATATTTGGCGATTTCAATATCAATAATGATATGGGAGTGGTCAATTATCTTATCGATGAGGCAGATATAGACACTGTAATCCAAAAAACCGAAATAGCAAACCTAGATGTGATCCCTTCCGGACCCATCCCGCCAAACCCATCGGAATTATTGATTAGTGAAAAGCTGGACGAACTGATAGATGCACTTAAGGAACGCTATGATTATATTATCCTTGATTCACCTCCTTTAGGATTGGTATCTGATTCTTTGGAGCTGATGAAACACGTAGACGCGACGCTATATATGGCGCGCTTCAATTATACCCATAAAAATATGTTCACCTTCGTCAATGAAAAGTATAAAACGGGGGAAGTGAAACATATCAGCATTGTTTTAAACGGGTATGTTGAAAAAAGCGGTAAAGGCTATGGTTATGGCTATGGTTACGGCTATGGTTATGGCTACGGCAGCTATGGTAACTATGGCAATGGGTATCACGAAAAAATAAAGCCGCCTACACTTTTAGATAGGGTGAAGAAGGTTTTTAAGAGGAAATAAGTCATTGCGAGCGTAGCGAAGCAATCCCATGAGGCGTAGTTACAATTTCATTCAGAACTCAGTCTCATGGGATTGCTTCAGTCACTCCCTTTAGTCGCTTCTTCGCAATGACGTTTTTTCAAACGAATGAAGTCATTACGAGCGAAGCGAAACAACAAACACTACAATTATGAAGGTCCCTTATGTGTACATAACGACCAATAAATACAACAAAGTTCTTTATACTGGAGTTACATCTGATATTG
>JAPKFY010000045.1 GCA_026646335.1 Aequorivita sp.
AAGTGAAAATACTGGACAGGTACATATTGGTAACCTTTTTGAAGACGTTTGTAAGCGTCTTCATTATTTTAATGCTCATATTTGTCCTGCAGACCATTTGGCTCTACATTTCTGAATTGGCCGGAAAGGACTTGGACGTTTGGATTGTACTTAAATTTCTTTGGTATGTTTCCCCGCGCTTGATTCCATTGGTACTGCCGTTGACTATTTTGGTTACCTCATTGATGGTTTTTGGGAGCTTTGCTGAAAAATATGAATTTGCCGCAATGAAATCTACCGGCATTTCACTGCAACGGGCAATGGGCAGTGTTATTGGCTTTATAGTTATTTTAGCAATAACGGCTTTCTTTTTCGCAAACAATGTTATCCCCTATTCCGAATATAAATGGCAGAATCTGCGGCGGAATATTTCACAATTTCAGCCTTCCATGGTCATTTCTGAAGGGCAGTTCAGCCAAATTGGTGATATGTTCAATATAAAAGTTGAAGAGAAAAGTGGCGACCGCGACCAATTTCTGAAAGATGTAGTAATTCACAAAAAAAATGAAGCCCGGCCCAATGGAAATTTTACCGTAATTATTGCAGACAAAGGAGAACTTGCCAGTGAGGAAGGCAGCAATACACTTTCGTTAATCCTCAAACAAGGGAATTATTACGAAGATATACAGACAAATAATCCCGCAAAACAAAAGGGTGAGCCTTTCGCAAAAAGTTATTTTGATGAATACGCTATCAATATTGACCTGACCGAGCTGAACGCAAAGGATATTGACAAAGAGAATGACTTGAACAACCAGAACATGTATAACATCAGTGAGCTTCGGGTTGAAATAGATTCACTTTCTGACAGTTATTCTAAGGATATTGAATCATACACCAAAAATATGTATTACCGTAGTGGTATTGAGAAATTACAGGAAAATCAAATCGCTGAATCTGCACAACCGCCTGCCATCACTACAATCTTGGAAATTTATAATCCCACCCAGCAACTACAAATAGTTAAGCTCGCTTTGAACAATGCCAAAGGAACGCTGCAAACAGTAGATGCAAAAAAGGTGGAATTTAAAGCCAAAACAAAGCGACTGAACAAAACCGAAATAGCCCTGCACGAAAAATATGCTTTAGGGATTGCCTGCATCATTCTGTTTTTTGTGGGAGCACCGCTCGGAGCTATCATCCGCAAAGGCGGAATGGGGCTTCCGATGGTGGTCGCAATCTTGCTGTTTTTAACTTACCATTTTATTGGTATTTTTGCGAAAAACAGTGCTGAAGATGGCACTATGCATCCATTTATAGCATCCTGGCTCAGTACGGGGATTATGCTTCCGTTGAGTATCTGGCTTACTTATCGCGCTACTACCGATCAAGGTATTTTCGATTTTGATTCATTTATGCAACGCATTGGGCGGTTATTGGGAATAAAGAAGAAAACGAAACCAGAATAGCCTTAATCCAAAAATTCTTTTGGCCAATTACAGTTGTACATTTTATATCTTTGCAAAACCTTTATAAAGAGCTATGATTTCCACAGAAAAAGAAACTTCCGTTCACTTAAACACTATTGAAGAAGCCATTGAAGACATCCGCAATGGAAAGATAATCATTGTTGTAGATGATGAAAACCGGGAAAACGAAGGAGACTTTATTGCCGCAGCAGAAATGGTAACGCCAGAAATGATAAATTTTATGGCTACACACGGCAGAGGGCTTATTTGTGCGCCCTTAACCGAAGAACGCTGCAATGCCCTTGATTTGAATATGATGGTTGAAAACAACACCGTACTGCACCATACGCAGTTTACCGTTTCGGTAGATTTGATTGGCCACGGCTGTACTACTGGAATATCTGTTCACGACCGTTCAAAAACCATCAAAGCGCTGGTTGATGAAAATACAAAAGCAAACGATTTAGGAAGGCCAGGACATATTTTTCCGCTTCGCGCGAAGCAAGGTGGCGTTTTAAGAAGAACTGGCCACACCGAAGCTGCTATTGATCTAGCCAGATTGGCAGGACTGAAGCCCGCAGGAATTTTGGTTGAGATTTTAAATGAAGATGGGACCATGGCGCGACTTCCACAGTTGATGAAAGTTGCCAAAAAGTTTGATTTAAAACTTATTTCCATTGAGGATTTGGTGAAATACCGAATGGAACACGATTCCTTGATAGAAAAAAAGGAAGATTTCAAAATCAATACAAAATTCGGCGAATTCAGACTTCGAGCCTACAAGCAAACTACAAACGACCAAATTCATATAGCGCTTACAAAAGGAACCTGGAAAGAAAACGAACCGGTATTGGTTCGCGTTAACGCAACTTTGGTGAATGGCGATATTCTGGGAACACTTACAAACAACGCCGAACAAAAGCTGGACGATATGTTCAACGTAATCAACAAGGATGGGAAAGGCGCGATCGTTTTTATAAACCAACAGAGCCAATCCTTGAACCTGTTGAGCCGTTTAAAGGAATTGAAGGAAAACCAAAAGCCAAACGAAATTGCCAAAGCCCCGCGAATTGAAATGGACAGTAAAGATTTCGGTATTGGCGCTCAAATCCTTCACGATTTGGGAATACACAAAATTCGTCTTGTCTCAAACAGCGAACAGACCAAACGTGTCGGCATGATTGGCTATGGATTGGAAATCAAGGAATACGTAAATTATTAAATCAGTCTTTTGAAATTGTTTTATTTATCAATAAAACCTCAAGTTTCTTAAGCCTGTTTTCCAAATTTTCGATTTTTTCATTTTCGGCTTTATAAACTTGTAATTGGTTGACTTTACTTTCCAACTCGTTAATTCTCGCTTCTTTTTTGTCAAGCTCTTGCTTCAGCTCCTTTATGGCTTGTACATAAAATGCGTCATAAGTTCCATAAGCGGTTTGGTAGAACCCTTGTTTATCCTTGATAACTTTTTCCGGAAACACTTCCATCAATTCTTGGGCAATAAAACCGTACTGAATGCCCTCAGGCCTTGGCATACCAGTTTGGGTATCATTCCATTCATAACTGACGCCATTCATCTTTGAAATTTTTTCAAGTGCAGTGCCCCCCGCTATGGAATGAATATTTTTCTTTAATCTTCTATCTGAGTTTGCCAGCCAATCTCCAGCTGAAGCTTTTGATGCGTCGCCACCAACCTCAAAAGTATTGGTCAAGTCATTAATATCTCTATTGATGCCCACCCTATCGGCAGCAAAATTACCCCCAATTAAAGGGGTGTCGGAATTGCTGTTTTCAATATAAAGTCTATCGCTATATGTTGTTACTGTACCTCCAGAATCAAAACCAATTAAAATGTTCGTACCACCAGATATAAGGTTTGCGCCTGCAGTTGCGCCAATTGCAACATTTTTACTTCCTCCAGCGAGAAGAGTAAGAGCCCCATTACCAACTGCAGTATTATAATTTCCTCCCGTATTACTGAATAGTGTCAAATAACCAACCGCAGTATTAAATGCCCCGCCTAAATTCTTATTCAATGCCGAAAAACCATTTGCCGTATTATAGTCTCCTGTTAAATTTTCATACAAGGATTGTGAGCCCACGGCAGTATTATATTTTCCGCTACTATTTGTAAACAGACTTCCAGAACCAATACCAGTGTTTGAAAAGCCCCCAACATTTCCTTGAAGTGCTTTATAACCATTTGCAGTATTATTAGTTCCTATAGTATTGCTTGATAGAGAAAAATAACCCGTGGCCGTATTACGATCACCGATGCTACTGGCACTCATGGAGTTAAAACCAACTCCCACATTTCGATTATCACTTTGATCATCATTACTACCAGCATTGACACCTAAAAAAATAGAAGATCCGTTATTTGAGCCATCGTTATCCGATCTTCCATCGGAAAGGTCATTAATTTTTTTTGCTCCCGAAACCGCTTCCCAACTTGTAGTAGCATTATTCCAATAATAAAAACCCTTAGTGAGCGTAACACTCCCAGTGTAATAAACCATCATTCCATTCTGAGCTGCTGTAGGTGCCGTTATTGGAAAATTATCGATTTTCGGAATAAGGATACCATCAATATTTGAAGGCGCTGCTTGTGAACTGGAACGAATGTCCAATTGTGCATTTGGACTTGTGGTGCCAATACCCACTTGCGAAAATGAAGGGGTAGTAAATAAAAGTACTAGAAGAAATAATCCATATTTCATAGCCATATTATTAAAAATGCAAACAAGTTTTTCAGTAAAAATACTCACTTTACAGCTTAATAAATATCGTAAATAACTTTATTCGTTGTGGGGCAGATAAAATGGGATAAAAGGTTAAACACCAAATAATTAAGGAGGAATGAGTGTTAAATTGAAGAAAGAATATGTTTCATTTTAGTAGCCCGTTCACTCACTTGTTTTTCAGTCCAACCAATTTTTATCAATGACGAAATGGTGCGTCCCATAACGGCATCACTTTTTGAGAAATCGGTATTGTTCAAATCCTGCATTTGGTTTTTCACTTCAGAAGAGATATTTCCCAAAGATTTTAAATTTCTCAAATGCTCCCAGCCGTTTATGTAGTGCCAATTGTTGGTGTACCAATAAAAACAAGCTTCCACGCCAGCTTCTGATAGTGCTTTGTGTGCCTTTTTGGTCAATTCCTCTGTAGGAAGAAAGAAATTAAGGAAGGAATAGTTCTCTTCACCTCCTTCGGGAACCCTTCTGAAAGTAACGCCCTCTATAGTTTCTATTGCTTCGCGAAGTATTGAATAATTTTCTTTCTGCATTTTTAAGATTCCGTCAAGTTTTCCGAGTTGCGCCAAACCAACTGCCGCATTTAATTCAGAAATTCTAAAGTTATATCCTAAAAAAGGGTGAGATTCCGCTCCGCGATCATTGCCCACGTGGTCGTGGCCGTGGTCTTGATAATGGTCTGCATTCAATGCGTACTTTTCATTATTGGTTATAACTGCCCCACCTTCGCCGCAGGTAATTGTTTTTACATAATCGAAAGAAAAACAGCCAAGATCACCATAACTGCCAAGAGGTTTACCATCGTAAGTTCCGCCAAGGGCTTGGCAAGCGTCTTCTAAAAGAATTAAATTATGTTTATCGCAAATTGCTTTTAACGCCTTTAAATCTGCCATAGAACCACACATATGAACCGGCATTACGCATTTGGTTTTTTCAGTAATCGCCGCTTCCACAGCCTTTGGATCTAGCGTCAAAGTATCATCAATATCCACCAAAATTGGCACGGCACCTAAGGCCAAAATAGATTCAAAACTCGCTACAAAAGTGAAAGTTGGCATGATAACCTCATCGCCTGCTCCTATTCCTGCCGAAGCCAAAGCAACTGTCAAGGCGGCAGTACCACTGGAAACCAGTTGGCAATAATCTATGTCCATTCTTTTGGCAAAGGCGGTTTCAAATTCCTTGGCTTTCCAATGATTGTTGCGCATTCCGTCAAAACCATAGCGCATCAACACACCCGTTTCCAACACATCGTTTACTTGTTTGCGCTCTTCGGCGCCAAAAATTTCAAATCCCGGCATTTTCTTGTGGTTTATTGTTATCCATTAAATCTGTACTCAAAGTTTAATTTTGTCGATGCGTTTAGAAGTTTAAATTGTTCATTTTCAATTTCGTAAACTTGTTCGACTTCAGAATTCTTCTCGACTTCCATTTCAGTTTCACTTCAATTTCTCTCCAAAGATACGGGTTGCACGGTTCAACGGAAACTTCCCTGGGCAAATTCCAAAAAAAACTTCTACGTTGGTAGAAGTCTTTTAATCGTATCTGAAAATTTTTAAACCCAACAAATCCTATTTTACGACTTGTTTTTCTCTTCTTCCAGTGGGAAAAGTCCTGGTTGGGTTTGTTGGAAAAACTTTTGGTGGAGTGAATCCATCTGTCTTAACTGTTGCTGCATTTCGGGAAAAAAATCTTCCCAGTGGTTTTCAAAAAATCCTCTTTCGAAGAAATTCTCGTTCAATGAATCACTCAAGAATGGATTCATCATCCCTTGTGAAAAGGATCGTGGCATTCGCTCCTGCATATATTTTTTGAAAGAGGCCATCGCACTGTCCATTTTTTGGGGCGGAATTTCCTTACCGTTCACATTTCCATAGGAATAGGTGTAAATGGAGTCATAGCGAATTAGGTTTCCGTTTTCGTCCAATTCCTTGTTCACCTTCCACGTGCCGCGTGGTTCGTTTTGGATTTCAGTTTTCTTTTTCATTGCGGTATCATTGTTCCCCGCATTCTCTTTTTTTTCCTGTGCATTGCAGCTCGTAAAACTTAAGGCAACTGCAAATGCAAGCGCTATTGTTTTCATTTTTAAAAGCTTTTATGTTAAACCATTTTTCTAAAAAAATGCGTTCTCAATGCCACAAGATAAGTACCAAAACCAATTTAAAAACCCACAAAGCGCTATTGCTATTCTTTTATAAGAAATATTTAACAAGAAGTTTTAAAGGAGTTTTAATTTTTTGGACAGATTGTCAGTCCTTAATCCAGTTCAATGACGAGCTCATCAACCCCACGACGCACTTTTTTAAGATTGATGAAAAAATCTGATTCATCGCGATAACCTACAGGAAGTACAATAACAGATTCCAAACCTTTTTCATCTAAACCGAGTAGCTCATCATATTTTTTTGGCTGAAAACCTTCTATGGGACAGGCGTCAATATTTTCAAGAGCGCAAACCGTGAGCAGGGCTCCCAAGGTTAGATAGAGTTGGTTTGCCATCCATTGTCGGATTTCGGGAGTTTGTTTTTCTGAAAAATTATTTATCAATGCTTTTTCAAAAGGATCTAGAATGGTACGGGGGGTGTTTCGCGCTCCTTCCACTCTTTTGAAATGGTCCACAATAAAATTGGCATCAATATTTTTTTCAATACACAGTACCAAAACGTGCGAAGCATCGCGAACTTGGGGTTGGTTGAAAGTGAGCGGCATCAATTGTGCCTTTAAATCGGTATTACTGACAACCGCCAATTTCAAAGGCTGCAAACCATAGGAAGTTGCGGTAAGGTTAAACGTTTCCTTTAAAATATTCAGTTTTTCATCGGAAAGAGTTTTAGTGGAATCAAACCTTTTGGTGGCGTAACGCCATTGCAGCTTTTCAATTGTTTTTGAGGACATTTAGAAAAATGTATTAGTATTAAACGCAAAAATAGCGATAAAAAGTTTGAACTTGTTATCGCTATTCCTTTGCCACTAATTAAACTACTTAAAATTATATTTTATGTTTTAAATATCCTCAAACCACTCTTTGTGTTTTTTACCCAAAATGGGTATCATTCCTATAACTCACAGTGCCAATCCGAATATGATATTGGGCAAATCGCTGTTCATCACAAAAGCGATGATAAAACCTATAAAGGTTATATAGGCAAAGGTTGTTGTAGTTTTACCTTCTGAAGCTGAAATACTACTTCTTATTTATTTGCTATCTCGCTTGCCTTAAAATGGACCATTACTTCATTATGGATAGGTTTTAAGGTCTGAAGATATTTATAGATGGCGATCAAATCTGATTCTTCCATCCCGGCATACATAGTCCAAGGCATAACGGTATTAATATCATTTTTGCCCATGGGGGGCAGGCTATCAAGATTTTTATAGGTTTTAAATCTCTCAACGAAATTTTTAGCTGACCATTTACCAATTCCAGTCTCCATGTCTGGTGTAATATTGGCTGAAATTGATGAGCCATTAGGTCCAATAAACTCACGTCCTCCAGAAAAAGCGAGTTCAGGAATTATTACACCTTGCTTTACTTGGGTATGACATTCCATACAGGCTGAGGCATTTGTTAAATAAGCTCCATACTTTATAGTATCACTTTTAGAAGGTTTGATAGTGAGAGGGGCCTCTTTAGGAATGGTATTAATGATAAAATTCATAGGAAAATCAAGCGATCGCATTGGCACTTTGTTGTCAATTGGACTGAGATTTCGGATATAGGCAATAATGTCATAAATATCCTCCTTATCCATTTTGCCGTAATATAGATAAGGCATTAAGGGAAAGATTGCTTCTCCGTCTTTATTTTCTCCACTTGTAATGGCTTTAAAAATTTCGGCATCGGACCAATCTTTAAGGTTGAATGGAGTAATATTTTTGGAATAGAATTTTCCGGGCATCCCCATTTTTTCATCAAAATACTCTCCGCCTTTCCCCAAGGTTCCCGCCATCATTGGACCAGAAAACTTGCTCCAGTCCCTAGTAGAATGGCAATCCATGCACAAGGTTACATGGTTGGCCAGGTATTCACCCCTTTGAATTCTTTCAGGCGTGACATCTACTTTAATACCAGGCAAAAGCGCAACCTCTGGCAGCGCGTATTTTACGTAAGTAGCTCCGCCTACTACAGTAACTATCAGTAAGGCTACAATGGCAAATAGCAACTTTTTCATATTTTAAAGATTTTCTATCAAAATTATAAAAAAGCTAATAATAAATAGCTGCTAAACACTATATTTTTGCTCATACACTATTGATAATTAGTCGATAACGCATAAAACCGATTGCGGTCATTCACAAAGTGTTTGCTATATCCAGCTATTTATGGTTCGACCCGTTTTTATTCCAGATTTTATACTGTTTTTAGACCTATTTAATAATGATTGCATTTAACAAACAAAAACCTCAAAAAAGCAATAGGATATTTGAAAAAGCTTTTTATATTTGCACCCGCCTACGCAAATTAAGATTTGCTTCGGCGGGCGAAAGCCCGCTAAGATTTTAAGAAAATTTAGGTACGCATACCACTGGAGAAATGGCAGAGTGGTCGAATGCGGCAGTCTTGAAAACTGTTGAGGGTCACACCTCCGGGGGTTCGAATCCCTCTTTCTCCGCAAAAGGAAACCCACGACTTTTTTAGTCGTGGGTTTTTTATTTATTGGAACAGCTCAAGCCTTTTCGGCTTGAATGATGTGGAAATAAATAAAAAACCAGCATCGCCTTTTTCTGGCGATGTGGGTTTCTATGTTTGTACTGGATTTTTTATATGGGATCATTTTTTAAATAATCCCTCTTTCTCAGCAAAAAGCCCCGAAAACGCTATGCTTATGGGGTTTTGTTTTTTTTGGGATACAATTTAGGGGGGATCTATAATCCATAAAATCCCACTTATGGAATCTTTGGAATCCAGTCCAAAAGTTGTGGGTTTTTAGGATTATACCAATATCGCTATTACCCCAAAACAGGTTTTTTATAGTTTTAAAAGTTGCGAAACAATTTGGATCGCTACAGATTCTATTTTTCTCCAGTTTATTATTGCTTAGACGTATGCGATAATCCAATTTCAGAAAATAAATATGTTAATGAAATAAAAGACTTTCGTTTTCTATTGCGCGCTCCTTTCTTAAAAAAGCTCTCCTTTTCTATGAGTAGAGACAGGTATAATTCTATTGGCCCCACTTATTTGTGTTTTGGCAGTACAATGAATAGATATTATAAAAGTAAAATACGCTATAAAAATACTATAAACATACTATAGACATACTATAAACATATTATAACCATGCTATAAGATTACTGTATTCTATAATGAGTCGTCCTTGAACTTATTTATAAAGACATACTGCTTTTGTCTTTACAATTCACCTAAACACATCGCTATTGAATAGTATTTCTTAGAAGATTCGACCAACTGATGCAGGTCATTGTGTTTTTTTTCTTCACTTTTTACTTTTCAATACTGAAATATTTCACCACTTAAAAAATTTCAAAATGAGAAATAACTGGAATTATAAAATGTTGCTAATGTGCGTGTTTTTCTTTGTTGGCAGTACAACCATAGATAAACTGGCAGCACAGCGAGTTGTAACTACTATAACCTATCAGAGTTTCTATGACGGGCTCTCCCCCTATGGTATATGGATTGATTATCCAGGCTATGGCCACGTTTGGCATCCTTCTGTAGATGGAAATTTTAGGCCGTATTTTACCAACGGATATTGGGATTATTCTGTTGATGGATGGATCTGGGTTTCGAATTACAGTTGGGGCTGGGCTCCTTTTCATTACGGTCGCTGGCTATACGATGATCTTTACGGATGGTTATGGATTCCCGGATATGAGTGGTCGCCTGCTTGGGTAATATGGGGAGATGTTGATGATTATTACGCGTGGGCACCTTTAATGCCTTCGGTAAATGTAGTTGTTTGGTATGGTACATGGAGACCCCCCGTGATTTATTGGAATGTGGTAAACCACATTTATATTTATGATAGAGATATTAGTAATAGAGGCAGAAGCAATCTGGATGACCGCTTCACAAGCCGTATTAGAATAAATAATAATTATGCAACAACTCGGTATCACAATCAGTATTATGCAAAAGGCCCCGAAGTTAATGAGGTTGAAAATTATATAAATAGGAAAATTGCCCCAGTTTCACTTAGGGAAGTAAAAAAGATAGCTCCCACAACCCGAGACCGAGATGAACTGCAAGTGTACCGTCCCAGGATAAACAATCCTGAACCACGCACTTATAGAAGTATTGATGGGGTTAGCCCAAATCCTGTGCGCTACAATACAGATAAACTTAATACGGACAGGATTCAGCAGAATAGAAATGTGCAGCAATTACCGGTGAGAAAATCAACTGAAAATCGTCCGACAAACAAAGCAATCAGAAGCAAAAGGAGCAACTAAAACATTTTCTTTTCTTGAAGAATACTCAAAATCTGTCAGTTCCTATAAATATTAAATGAGAATGTTTTATTTAGTTTTATCCTATCTGTAAGTGAAATGATAAAACTTTATTTAGTTCGCCTTTTTCAACTCTATAAAAGTGATTTCTGGCCGCATTCCCATTCTTCCTGGAAATCCCATCCAGCCCAATCCTCTGGTAACGTATAGATACTGTTCTTGGTGATTGTACAATCCAGCCCAACGCTTGTATTTGTATTTTATCGGGCTCCATTGTTTGCCCATCAAATTGATCCCAGCCTGCATTCCATGGGTATGGCCAGAAAGCGTAAGGGCTATATTTGTATGTTGGGCAACTTCAGCATCCCAATGGGAAGGGTCGTGGGAAAGTAAAACCTTGAATGGAATAGCTTCGACTTCCTTCGATGCTTTTTTTAAATCGCCATCTTGTCTAAAAGGCGGAAATCCCCAATTTTCTACACCTACTATAGCAATGTTTTGGTTGTTTTCCGTTATTGGTACTGCTTCATTGAGAAGTAATGTAAAATCAATTTCTCGGTAAAAGTTTTTTATTGCTTCAAAATTATCTCTTTTGGCTTGTGGGGAAGTCCAATTGCTGTAATCGCCATAATCGTGATTTCCCAAAACTGCAAATTTGCCCTTTTTGGCCGATAATTTTTTTAGGACCGTATCCCAGCCGTTTGCTTCCCACGCAAAATTATTTACCAGATCCCCTGTAAATAAAATGAGGTCGGCGTCCAATTCATTTATTATGGCAACCGCTCTTTCCAAAATGCGGTACCGATAACTGAAGCTCCCAAGATGGAGATCGGATATGTGAACGATTTTTAAATCTTCAAAATTTTCGGGCAAATCTTTATGGTGAATGGCAACTCGGTGAACTTTAAATCTATACACCGCCTTAAAAACTGCGTACACAATAACAAAAAAAGGCAGAAACCCTGCTATTAAACCCACAGCAGGAACAATGAACAAGGAATCGGTCTCAGAAAAAATATAATTCGTAAAGTATAAAATGCTAATAAATACAATAAATAATATTTTCGGCACAAAAGAAGAAATTGTAAGCCCGTATAACGATGAAATCAATGACTGCCTTCGCATTAGCGGCACGGTTTCCATTTTTATCTTTACTATTAGAATAGCGGAAACCAACCCGAGAGTGAAAGTCCAAAATAAGATATTGATACTTATTTTCAGTGCGGAAGAAACAATCAATTGGGTAATTGATTGCAACCAATAAAACGTAAGCGCATCAACTAGTACAATAGCGAGGCACAACAAAAAAATCGCAAAAAGTGAATAGCTACGCATGGTATCTTATAATATTAGGAAATTGTTTTTTTTAGGCTTTCACGTATCTATTTCGCTTCTTTAAAACCTAATCAATAATCCACCAATTGATACCCTGCATTCAGCAAGTACAATCCAACCATAAAAAGCAGCACATAAATAATCTGCACCAGTTTAACGTTTATATACTTAATCCATTTGGCTGTTTGATTTGGAAATATAAACAGCAACAATCCCATTCCTAGGGCCATCCACCCAATTAAGGTTATTATAATTGTCCAGTTGGAGTCCCATATATTGTGGAAAATAATATTCAGCAACCCTATAATAATTGCAATGAATGCTACCAATACTGAAAATTTTTGATTTTTTAGATCGTCAAAAATTTGGTTGATACGGGTTGGATTATAGCTTAAAATAAAAAAGAAAATAAGCATGTACCAGCCCCAAAACTTCGCTAAAAAAATAGATATATCCATAGTGTTTTAATTTTGTCCATTTACCCAAATTTACCAACAAACCTTCAGGTAAAGAATGATTTATATCAGATTGGATAAGGAGACTACGATTTCATTAATTCTATGGAAGGAATAACCATAAAAGGCACGTTGGTGTGATATACCATTTGTTTAATGACCGGTTTGAACATGAGGTTTTCAAAAAAGGAATGCTTATTCTGGATCATAACCAAAAAATTGACTTTATGTTTTATTTGAAATTGCGCCACGGTCTCTACTAAATCTACATATTCCGCTGTATGGAAAAGGTGGGCGTTATCTTTAAAAAGTTCTTCAAGTTGGTCTTTTATCCTCTCTTGCGCTGGATCCAAGGACACCCCGAAGTAAATATTTAAAATATTGAGTCGGGAAATATAATTTGTACAAATAGACTTTAAAAGTTCTAGATATTTGTTTTTCATCGAAAACTTAAAGTCTGTTGGGAATAAAATCTCCTTGGGGTCTTCATAAGCAAATTCCTCAGGTACCGCAATCACTGCACAGTTCACTTTTTTAATGGTGTACATAGTATTGGTTCCCAAAAAGACCTCTTTGGCCCCTGTTGCTCCTTTGGTGCCCATTACTATTAAATCGATATTGCGTTCTTTGACAACAGCTGTAATTTCACTGATCAGCAAGTTGAAGGAAGCCAATATTTGAAATGAATGCTTGGAGTTTTTAAACCTCGTTTTTAGTTTTTTTTCAATTTCCAGTAGTCCGCTTTCCGAATTTTTCCTGGTAATTTCCTCAATCATCATGGTGGAGTAACTGTCTGCCAAAGTTGCAACATTATAAGCCACGGGCGTGAAGGTATTGAGCAAATGAAAAGTGCAGTCTTCATCCTTGAAAAGCTGTACGGCATAATCTATGGCGTTGGAAGCGTTCTGGGAAAAATCTGTTGGGAGTAAAATATTTTTCATTGTGAAGGGGTTTTAATTTATACCAGTATTAAATTTTAAAGGCCCTAAAAGTGATCTTTATCTCCACTCCTATTTTTTTTCTTCTTGATGTATTCAAAATGTTTTCAAGATAGGCCGCCAATATCCAAACTAACTATTCTGGGATTTTCAAGAAACCAAAGTATGCCTCAAAAGGTGTTTACACAATGACATAGGTCACTCCAATTAATTCTTTCTGGACTGACGGCCATCATTTTAAAAGAGTAAGACAACAGCTATATTTATCAAAATTTGAAATCAAAATAAATCAAAAATTAAAATATGTTGTTATGAAACGTTCAATATTAATAATACTACTTATAGCAAGCTTTCCCTTTTGTACAAATGCCCAAGTACTCACAAAAATTGATAAAGTAACTTCCTTTCAAGATGGACTTGGCGGAGTGAAAAAAGGCAATTCTTGGGGGTTTATTGATGCCAACGGAACACTTATTATAGATTACCGAAAAGATATAGCCGTTTCACACGATGGAGCTCCTTTATTTAGCAACGGACTCTGCTTGATCCAAGAGGTTAGAGATGGCATCACCTTCTATGGTTACATAAACACTAAGGGCGAGAAAGTGATCCCTGCAGATTATCTGGCCGCTACACCTTTTGAAAATGGGTATGCCCGGGTTATTAAATACTATAAAGAAGATACGGGCACCATCAATGCGCTCGGAAAGAACATTGTGAACTATAGCTACAATGAATTGGTGATTGACACTAAAAATAAAACAATACAACACCTACGGGGTCCTAACCATTTATTGTTCGACAGGTTGCATTTACAGCAAAACCCCCCTATTATTACCTCCATATTTATCAATGACAATCTTATTGCAGTACGTGAGAAAGACAATAGCTACACGATATATAAATTAAGCAAATAAATCATAAATAATATAGTTGACTGACCTAGATCATTTCCTAAACGACTATATAACTGTAATTTAGCCTTAAAATAATTGTTTAACTTAAAACTATGAAATTATGTCACTAGTAAAATTTAGAAGAAAACCTTGGGGAAATCTTGCAACATCAGATTTTTTTGACACCGATGATTTCCTAGGAAACCGTTTATGGAACAGAGATCTCTTAGATGAGGAATTCTGGAATGGAAAATCGAGAGAACCAGCGTTGAACATCAAAGAAACCGATAAGGCCTTTGAGGTAGAGTTGGCAGCTCCCGGATTCTCCAAAAAGGATTTTGATGTAAACATTGCTGATGGCTGTCTTAATATCTCGGCAGAAAAATCTGATTCAAAAGAGGAAAAGAATGATAACTATACCCGTAAGGAATTTAGCTACAACTCTTTTGAAAAAAGTTTACAGCTACCCGATTCTGTTAAAGAGGAAGATGTAAAGGCCAAGTATAAAGATGGTATCCTTAGCTTTAATCTTGTTAAAAAAGAAGAAGCCAAAGCTCCTAAACCAAAGAAAATAGAAATTGCATAAGG
This sequence comes from Aequorivita sp., assembly GCA_026646335.1. Lineage (GTDB taxonomy): Bacteria > Bacteroidota > Bacteroidia > Flavobacteriales > Flavobacteriaceae > Aequorivita. The sequence continues at coordinate 14,831 of JAPKFY010000045.1, forward strand.
TGCAATTTCTATTAAAGTTTCCCTTAAAGCTACCCCTCTTACCAAAACTTTAAACTAAAGAAGTTTTGGTAAGAGGGTTTTTATTTTTTAGTCCTATTTACGCCTATTTCTGAGGTATGATAGTATTCAGAAGTTTTTTTAATCAAAACTAATTGTTTTGTTAATGCCCCGTTCTATCAACTGGTAATTTAATAGTCACATCCACATCTGGCCATAATTTTGATACCCGATCAGTGCCTTTAAGATGTTCTGCACATTCTTTGTCAAACATGGTAATTGCTTCTTCGCCTTTCCATCTTTTTAGGTCTAAATGGGTAAATATAACGATGGTGTCATTTTGAAGCGAGTAGGTATAGGGAGTATTAAGTGAAATATTGTTCATTTTTAGTTTTATGGCACCTTCCCCCTTTTTCGCATTTAAAATTGTCCCTGTAATTGCAGCAGTGTTAAACATCTCAAAAAAATAAGTTCTTAGTTTAAAATCACGTATTGCATTTCCGGAATCTACGCATTCAGTAGGTATTGTCAATTTCAACTTATTTAAGATACTTTCAACTGAGCCTGATGCATTTTCTTTATTAAAAGTACAATCCTCAAAAGTCCCAGAAACGCCAACCCTATCTGTAAACTTATAGGCCGTCCAAACAACGGATATCCCTAAATCGTCTACCACATACTCCTCATTATCAGAAGCTTCTCCTTGGGTTGGCCAAACAGCAGAAGGATTATTTGTGGAATTATTGCATGACCACAACAATATCAGTATTAATAACAAACTAATAGATTTTGGAAAGGTTTTCATTTTTTGTTTATGAAGTAGTATTGATATTTTCAAAACTATGAATAGGAACAAATTGTTGAAATGACTTGGGTCAGTTTATATCATTTCAAAAATGTGGTAATTTGTCATTCAAATCAATACAACAAATGAACATAGGTTTAGTGTTATCTGGTGGTGGAGTTCGAGGAGCCGCCCATATAGGAGCAATAAAAGCATTTGAAGAGTATGGAATTTCGCCAACACATATTGCTGGAACCAGTGCTGGCGCCATTGTAGGTGCTTTGTATGCCGCTGGAATTTCCTGGCCTGAAATATTGCATTTTTTTAAAACGACAACCATTTTTAGTGCAAGTAGATTCGCCTTTAATAAACCGGGATTTATAGATACCGAAAAATTTTACGATGATTTCAAAGCGTATTTCCCTAAAGATAATTTCAATGCCTTAAAAAAAACGCTTTTCGTTACCGCTACAAATATTACAGATGGAACCTTAAAAATTTTCAGCAAAGGGCAACTCATAAAGCCGGTTATTAGTTCCGCTTCCTTTCCAGGGGTTTTTACACCTACAGAAATCAATGGAACATACTATATAGATGGCGGTGTCCTCAATAACTTCCCTGTTGAGCCTTTAAAAAAACATTGTGATAAAATAATTGGAGTCTATGTTAATCCATTGGAAAAAATTGACATTAAAGATTTAAAGTACTCATTCACCGTTCTTGAAAGAGCTTATAAAATAAAAGCGGCCACAGCGTCTATCATAAAATTTCCCGATTGCGATTTAGTAATATATCCAGAAGAATTAGCAAACTATACTACGTTTGGAATGAACAATATAGATGCTATTTTTAATTTGGGATATACTACTACAATAAAAATGCTGGAAGAAAATGGAACTGATCTGTACAATACATTATAGCAGACGTAGCATAGCCATAAATTCAATAGTTTTCAATTTTATTTTCTCCCCAAAATAATCATACAGTTAAGTCAGTATGAGGAAAGTCATATTAAATCATTTCCAACCAAGTTAACTTTACTAAAAAAGTTACATAACTATCAATCAACACTTTTGTTGATGGTTTTATTGTTAATAATTTTTATAAGAAAGATTTACAATGCGTCCGGCAGCTAGCAGTTCTCTATTTCCCGAATATTTTATTTAGATGAAAAGCCCAATCCACAATAAAGATTTGTTTCAGAACATTTTTGAAGCCTCCGTTGAAGGTATTATAGTTGTTAATGAAGACGGGCTTATCTTAACTGCAAATCCTGCCTGCGAAAAACTGTTTGGTTATAAATCCGGGGAATTGATAGGTAAAAATATTGAAATTCTTATTCCTGAAAAGCTTAAGCGCCCTTATAAAACTTACATCAAAAAGCATATAACTCCCCCAAAAAGAGAAACTGATATGTGGGGAATAAAAAAGAATGGTAGCCCCTTTAGTGTTAACATTGGTTTAAGTCCAACGGTAATTGATGGTAAAAATGCAACCATCGCTTTTTTTTGGGATGCCACGCAACAGAAAAATGATTTAAGAATACTTAAACAAACAAATGCTAAACTTATAGAAAGCAACCGAAAGTTTGACACGCTGATAAACAACCAAAAAGGCATAGTGTTCCGTTGTAAAAACAACAGGAATTACGATATGGAATTTATCAGCGAAGGCTGTTTGGAAATTACCGGACATCCAATTGAAGCATTTAATAGCAAGACCATAGCCTATGGTCAACTCATTTTGGCAGAAGAGCGTGATACTGTTTGGGAAAGCATACAAATTGCAGTAAAGCAGAAAAAATCGTATAGCGTTGAATATCGCATTAAACATAAAAATGGAACAACTAAGTATGTTTGGGAAAAAGGGTCGGCAATTTATAACACTCAAGATGAAGTGCTAATGTTAGAAGGTTTTATAACCGATATAACACCACAAAAACAAACTGAATTAGAGTTACACAGTAGTCAAGCAAAAATAAAAGCTTTACTGGAAGCCATTCCAGATATGATGTTCATCCAGGACCGTAAAGGCGTTTATCTTGATTGGTTTGGCAAGACTCCTCAGGAATTGTTTATGCCGCCAGAAAAATTTATTGGCGTAAATATGAAAAATGTACTCCCTCCCAATTTATACCAAAAAATAAAGAAGTCGCACAACAAGGTAATAGAAACTGGGAAAATGCAGATTACAGAATATAGCATTCAGGGTGAAAAAGGACTGGAACATTATGAGGCCCGTGTGGTGCTTATGAACGACCATAGTCTTTTAACCATTGTTAGGGATATTACAGAGGGAAAAGCCAAAGACGCACTACTTAGCTTGAGAAACAATGCCCTGGCTTCTGCCAGTAACAGTATCGTGATCGCAGATGCGCTACAACCCCACACCCCTATTGTTTATTGCAATGCAGCCTTTGAAAATATGACAGGTTATTCCCTAGAAGAACTATTGGGAAAAAACGGTCAGTTTTTACAAAATGATGATCGGGACCAAAAGGAAATAGGCATAATGAAAAATGCCATTACCAATGGAGAAGCGTGTAAAGTTACTTTGCGCAATTACAGAAAAGATGGCACCATGTTCTGGAATGACATTACCATAACACCTGTGCATAATGAGGAAAATAAATTAACGCACTTTATAGGTGTACAAAACGACATTACAAACAAAGTAAAGGAAGAAAAACTCAAGGATCAAACCAGGGAAATACTTGAGTTGATAGTTCAAAACAAACAAATAAAAACCATTGGCTATAAAATTGTGGAAACCCTCGAGACCCATTTTATGAATTGTGTGGCTTCTATTTTTTTATTGGACACCGACTATAAAACACTCCATAAATTGGTGGCGCCAAATTTACCAGAATCTTTTAGCAATTATATTGAAGGAGTTATGATTGGACCAAAATTGGGCTCTTGTGATACAGCTGCCATTTTAAGAAAAAAAAATATCGTATCCAATATCCCAACTGATATTCTATGGGAAGATCATAAAGAAATAGGCAGGAAAAATGGCTTAAATGCCTGCTGGTCATTTCCTATAGTGTCATCTGCCAAACAAGTGCTCGGCACAATTGCCGTATATAGCGTGTTAAATAGACAGGCTTTAGCAGAAGAAGAAAAAATCCTTCTGGATATGACCCATCTGGCAAGTATAGCCATAGAAAATCACAACAACACATTAGCGATAAAAGAAAACAGGAAAGAGCTTCGGAAATACGCTCAAAAATTGGAAGAAAAAGTACAAGAGCGCACCCAGGAAGTAATGGCAACCGTTCAAAAACTGGTAGAATCCAATTTAAATCTCGAAGACCAAATACGCATTACCAAATTAGCGGAAAGTGAAGCCATTACCAGTAAAAGCATTGCTTCGGAAATCGCCAAAAACTTCCCCAACGGTTTTGTTGCCGTAATGAATAAAGATTTAAAAATCCTGTTTGCCGAAGGTGATGCCTTAGCCCAATTAGGATTAAAACAGATTTTTTATGAGGGAATGACCGTTGATGATATTGCTCTTTTTTCCGAAGAACGAAAAAAGCGAATAAAAGAAAATATTAAAAAAACACTTGCCGGGCAGCACCTCTCTTTTGAAGTTAATTATAAAGGTAGATACTTCGCTGTAAACACAGCCCCCATGGTTGATGAAAACAATGAAATAACCAATGCTTTGCACGTTTATAGTGATATTTCCAAACAAAAAGAAATCGAGTTTACAACTCAAAACGCCTTAAAAAAAGAACGGGAATTAAACGAGCTTAAATCGCGCTTTGTGTCTATGGCATCCCATGAGTTTAGAACCCCGTTGAGCGCCATACTCACCTCGGCTATTTTAATTGGCAAGCAAAATGGACAAGGAAAAGAGCTTAAAAGGGAAAAGTACGTGTCCCAGATTGAAAGGAACGTAACAAATCTCACAGTCATCCTCAACGACTTTCTCTCCTTAAGCAAACTGGAAGAAGGAAAAATAGTGGCAATGCCAGAAAGGTTCGATTTGGTTTCATTTTCAGAAATACTGGTCAAGGAAACCAACATAAGTTTAAAAAAAAATCAAACCATAAGTGTATCCAGCTCAAATAAAGAATTCTTTGTGCATTTGGACGCAAAACTACTAAGTCATATAATAAGCAATCTTTTGTCCAATGCGTCAAAATATTCACCAGAAGCATCGAACATAGATTTTAAGATATCCCAAAAACAAGAAAAGGCGGTAATAGAAATTTCCGATCAAGGCATAGGCATCCCAAAGGAAGAACAAAAGTACTTGTTCAGTCGTTTTTTTAGAGCGAAAAATGCCGCCAATATTGAAGGCACGGGCTTGGGTTTAAACATTGTGAAAAACTATACGGAATTAATGGGAGGAACTATTAAGTTTAAAAGTGAAATAAATAAAGGCACCACCTTCAAGGTTGAGTTTCCATTACAAAACAAGCAATAAAACAATGGGATTCCTGCAAAAGTTAGTGCTAAACGGAATTAATGGGTAAAAATGTAAAAGAAATTTTAAGATGAAAAAAGTATTAATAATAGAAGACAATGAGGACGTTCGCGAAAACACGGCAGACATTCTAGAGCTGGCAGGTTATAATGTTACCATGGCCGAAAACGGAAAAATAGGTGTTGAGGTTGCAAAAAAAATACTTCCAGATGTAATTGTCTGTGATATTATGATGCCCGAATTAGATGGTTATGAAGTTCTTCAGGCCTTGGATAAAAATTCTAAAACATCGAGTATTCCATTTATATTTCTCACTGCCAAAACAGAAAAAATCGATATGCGGAAAGGCATGAATTTGGGCGCCGATGATTATTTGACCAAACCCTTTAGCGAAAACGAATTGTTGGAAGCAATACAAAGTCGGTTAAAAAAACACGATTTCTTAAAAAGAGAATTTTCACGATCTATAGAAGGTGTTTCCCAATTTATTGAAGAGGCTTCAAAATATATGGATTTGGATCATTTATCCAAAGACCAGGCTCCGTTAACATACAAAAAGAAAGAATTTATTTTTATGGAAGGCGACACTGCCAATTCGTTGTACTTTATAGAAAGTGGCGTTGTAAAAACATTTAAAACCACCGAAAAAGGAAAAGAATTTGTAACAGGTTTGAACGGTCCTGGACAATTTGTGGGCCAATTATCCCTATTGTCAGACAATGGAACGTATATTGAATCTGCCGCTGTGTTGGAAGACGCTGAGCTTTATAAAATACCGAAATTGGAGTTCACCACACTAATCAATGGAAACAAAGACGTTGCCAATAAATTTATTGGCCTAATATCCAATAATTTGGTGGATGTACAAGAACAAATGGTAAACGTGGCGTATGCAACCGTAAGACAACGCACAGCAAAAGCATTGCTGGATATTCACAACAAAAGCATTTTAACCAATAAAGAAGATAGCGGTATAAATATAGCTAGAGAAGATTTTGCCGGGCTTATAGGCACCGCAACGGAAACAGCCATACGTATGTTATCTGAATTTAAGGAGGAAGGATTAATAACTATTGGTAAAACAAGAAAAATAGTAATTGAAGACAAAAAGACCTTAGAAGATATTGTAATGTTTGGGTAATGAAGTTAATTTTCTTCAACTTCGCAATAAACAATCAGAAGAAGTGATAATATCTTCCTAGAACATAGGCTATCAGTCTTTCCTTAAAGGTGTTTTTAATTTCCGCAAGAATATTATTGGGGTAAAGCAAAACTTTTAATTTATTGTAATTGTAGGTTATGCTCTGCTTATCTATTGCTGTTCTCAATCTCAATATTTTGAGTTGGCTGTCTATTTCTTCAAAAGAACTGTATAATCTTGGTTTCATAGCTTATCAAAATAATGTTTAGAGAAAAATCGCAATAAGGGTTTGTTTATTTTCTTCCGAAATAAATAGCAGAACAGTGCCGAAAACAGAAAAAACAAGCCTACAACCGCAAATCCATTCCAGGTGTTGCCTAAAGCCTGCCCGATGCCATACGATGCTGCAAACGCAAAAACAAACAAGGCCAGTAACAAGATTGATCCAACCAATGCGGTTTGGACAAAAGCGGTTACCAGCCTCATTAGCACTTTAAATACTTTTAACTCCAGATAAGCCTCGCTATGTTTTAGATAAGAGCGAATATCGTAATCTGCTTCGGCAAGTGTATCCTTAAATTCATTAAAAGCCATACCTCACTATTTTTGCAGTTGTGCGTTTTTCTTTTTGATATCTTCCAGTTTGTGTTCCAAAGCTGTAATGATATCCTCAGCTTTATAGCTCATAGTTGAAAGGACATCCTCAAGTTTTTCTTCAAATGCTTCCTTTTTATCGTGTGC
>JAPKFY010000046.1 GCA_026646335.1 Aequorivita sp.
TATTAAAACTGAAAGATAAAAGTTCAGATAAATATTTATTTGTTTTTTGAGAATAATGAGCGCCACCATACTTATTCGCTAATTCATCAATTATTTTTCTTACCGTAAATTTTCTTGTTTCATAAGTGATTACATCTGTGTTTAAAAATTTCTCTAGTGAAATCTTTTCTTGGTTTGGAAATATTCTTTCGATGCTAGGATTGGTTGAATTATAATGAATAGACAATCCCTCCAGAAGATTTGGTGGTAAGTTTTTTTCAAAAGTATCAGGTAAATGATATAGTTCCATTTTTTTATTTTGAATAGAAGCTATATGGAACAATAATGGACTTATTCCTTTACTGCGCTCGGTTAACAAACTTCGAAGTTGACCATAAATAACAGAGATATGATAAAACTTCCCGTTTTGTATAAGTGATTTACAATCAAAAATAATTCTTAGAGAAAAATAAAGTTCTTTAACCCTCTCAATACCACTTTTGCTAATTGTTTGAAATGGATCATTATTCATAATTTTTATTTTAAATATATTAAAGAATTATATTAGGGTTTAGACATACAGGGTTTATTATTGATACCCCGCCGCCTGCAACTTAAACAACTCCGAGTACAATTTTGGGTGCGCCATTAGTTCTTCGTGGGTGCCCAGCTCCAGCACTTGCCCATTTTGCAATACCAAAATACGGTCTGCCATCCGCACGGTGCTAAAGCGGTGGCTAATAATAATGCTGGTCTTGCCTTTGGTGAGGGCTATAAAGCGTTCAAAAACATCAAACTCCGCTTGGGCATCCAGGGCGCTGGTGGGCTCGTCCAGCACCATAACATCGGCGTCCTTCATATAGGCGCGGGCCAAGGCTACTTTTTGCCATTGTCCGCCGCTTAGTTCCTGGCCTTTATAAAAACGTCTTCCCAGACGCTGCTCTAGGCCGTCCTTCATTTCGTTTACTACTTGTTCGGCAAGGCTTTTATTAGCGGCGTAGCCTATTATTTCGTCGTTATCTATTTCAGAAATATTACCAACTGCTATGTTTTCGCGCAGGGTGAATTCATATTTAAAAAAGTCCTGAAAGATAACGCCAAAACGTTTTCGGTAGGCGTCCACATCAAACTTGTTTATGTTGATACCGTCCAAGAGGATTTCGCCTTTTGTGGGTTCGTAAAAGCGGAGGAAGAGTTTTATTAATGTGGTTTTCCCCGCGCCGTTTTGGCCCACGAAAGCCATTTTTTCTCCTGCCTTTAGGGTAAAGTTTACGCCTTTTAGTACTTCTTTCTCGCTGCCGGGGTAAGCGAAGTGGAGGTTGTTCACCTGAAAGCCTTGGGTGATGTTTTTGGGCATTGGGGTTTTGGCTTCGGCAGTCTGCTCTACGGTTAAATCGATAAAGTCAAAATAATCCTGAAGGTAAAGCGCGCTTTCGGAAATACGGGTAAAACGCGAAAAGAAGCCTTGCAGGTTGTTGCGAAGCCTATTGAAGGAACCGGAAAGGAAGGTGAGCTCCCCAATACTGATGGCTCCCGCCAATACGCGTATTATAATATACACATAGGCCCCGTAATAGCTTACCACCCCCAAAATGTTAAACATCGAGCCGTACAGACTTTGCCTGAGCGACAGTTTTTTGTTGATGAGGTAGTAATCGTTTGATAGGTTTTTAAAGCGTTCCGCGATAAAATCGGTGAGGCCGAAGAGTTTTATTTCCTTGGCGGTTTGGTTGTTGGCGCCAATAAAACGGAGATAGTCCAGTTCGCGGCGCTCGGCGGTCCAACTTCGCGCCAAGGAATAACGGGTGCTGCTGAATTTGGCTTCATTAATAAACGAAGGAATAATGCTGAGCACAAGTATCAATATCAAAATAGGTTCAAAATAAACCAGTCCCGCAATCAGCGAAACCATTGAAATCAGGCTTTCCGCTTGGCCCAAGGCATTGGTCATCAAATCTACCCGACTGCTGGTTTGGGTGCGGGCGCGTTCCAGTTTGTCGTAAAATTCGGGGTCTTCCAGTTGGGCGATGGTGAGCTCGGCGGTTTTTCGGATTATTTTTTCGGAAGACATATTGGAGTATAGATCGCCCAATAGGCCGTCGGTGAGGTTTATCAATCTTACCAAAAGATCTGAAAGCACGGCGACGCAGAATTCGATGATTACGTAATTCCAAAGCAAGGTGAAATCTTTGTCCTCGAGGGAAACTTGGAGGATTATTTCGTCAATAATCATTTTTCCCACCCACAGGATTACCACGGGCGTGAAGGCGTTGATGAGCCTGCTGAAGGTGTTTAGGAAAAACAGTTTTGGGCTGCTGCGGAATATTTCCCTAAAAAACCTAGGAATGGTACGTAGGGCTTTGAAAGAATCCTTGACGCTGGTTTTTTCTTTATCGGTGATGGATTTTAATAGGGGTCTTGGCAAGGTTTAATGTATAATGATTAATGTGTAATGAATAATAAGGCTTATAGCATATAGCCTAAAGCTTACAGCTATAAAATTAAACTATTTAATGATGATCTAAGATATTTAAAAAACGCAACACCTATCTTTGCCCAAAATTTTTATAGTTGGCCCTTTCAGATTACACAAAGGAATTTAAGTATAACACCAAACTGGCAACCCCCGTGATTTTGGGGATGCTGGGGCACCAAGTGGTGGCGTTGGTTGATAATATTATGGTGGGGCAGCTTGGTAGTGCCGAGCTTGCCGCTGTTTCATTGGGGAACAGCTTTATGTTTGTGGCTATGAGTTTGGGGATTGGTTTTTCCACGGCAATCACGCCTTTGGTTGCAGAGGCCGATGGGGAGAACAATCGCGAAAAGGGGAAGTCATCCTTTAAGCACGGCTTGTTTTTGTGTATTGTTTTAGGGGTGGCACTCTTTGCCATGGTGATGTTTGCCAAACCTTTAATGTATGTGATGAGCCAACCGCCGGAAGTAGTGGATCTGGCGATGCCGTATTTAACTTTGGTCGCGGCTTCACTCATACCCTTGATTATTTTCCAGGGGTTTAAGCAGTTCAGCGATGGGATGTCCATGACGCGTTTCCCGATGTATGCAACTTTTGTTGCCAATTTGGTGAATGTGTTGCTCAACTATATGTTCATCTTCGGAAAATTTGGCGCGCCGGAATTGGGTGTGGTTGGTGCCGCCATCGGTACTTTGGTGTCACGTGTGGTAATGGTAGGGTATCTCTGGTATTTATTGAGCCGAAAAGAGAAGTCGCGTTATTTTGTTACGAGTATCAAAATATTCACCCTCAGCAAAAAAATGCTGAAAAAGCTGTTGAGTCTCGGGTTTCCCTCGGCTATGCAGATGTTTTTTGAGGTGGGAATTTTCACTTCCGCAGTGTGGCTTTCTGGTATTCTCGGGAAGAATCCACAGGCGGCCAATCAGGTTGCATTGAACCTTGCCTCAATGACTTTTATGGTGGCGATGGGCTTTAGCGTGGCGGCGATGATACGGGTTGGGAATCAAAAAGGATTGAAGAATTTTAAGGAGTTGCGCCGTGTTGCTATTTCCATAGGTTTACTTACATCAATTTTATCATTGGTTTTTGCCGTTTTCTTCATTCTTTTTAATGCCGAATTGCCAAAAATATTCCTCGATTATGATAACCTTGCCCTATTTGCCGATAACAACGAAGTAGTGATCTTAGCTTCGCAATTATTGATAATTGCCGCAATTTTTCAGTTTACCGATTCATTGCAAGTGGTGGCCCTGGGCGCATTGCGAGGGATGCAGGACGTAAAGATACCAACCTTGCTCACCTTTATAGCCTATTGGATTATTGGTTTCCCAATTTCATACTACTTAAGTATGCACACCTTGCTGGAAAGTATGGGGATTTGGTTAGGCTTATTGGCAGGACTTACGGCGAGCGGTATTATGTTATTCATCAGATTTAATTATCTTTCGAAGAAATTGATAAGGGAGGATTTAGCGATTAGGCATTAGCGAAAAGCGAATAATTATTTATAACCACAACTCTGAACTCATAACTCTTAACTAGAAAAAAATGGATTTCCCAAAATATTTATTAGGCGACAATAGCGATTATCCCACAGCGATATTTGTGATACATACAGAATTTCCCCGTTTTATCATCAATCTTGAAAACGATGAGGTGGAATGGTTGGAGGATTTTGATGCCGAAGATCAAAAAGAACTGGAGAACGAAGCTGAAAACTTAATTCAAGGAGCTAACGATTTTTACGATAGGGAGATTGCGCTTTACGACGAGGAATGATTGACCAACTGCTGAAATACGACACCGAACTCTTCCTATTTCTAAACAACTTAGGAAACACTACTTGGGACGGTTTTTGGCTGTTTGTAACTGAAAAATGGTCGTCCATTCCTATCTATGCCATTTTACTCTATTTGATTTATAAAAATTACGGGCTGAAAGGAATGGTCGTTATCATAGTTTGCGTAGCATTGATGATTACTGCTACAGATCAAATAGCCAATCTATTTAAACACGGTGTGAAGCGCCCGCGTCCTTGCCAGGTGGAAGAATTGAAGGCAGTAATGCGCTTCGTGGCTGATGGTTGTGGCAGGTATGGTTATTTTTCGGCACACGCGGCAAGCTCTATGGCTGCTGCCGTTTTTCTTGGGTTGAGTCTTCAGAAATGGTATAAATATTTGCCTTTTTTACTGCTAATTTGGGCGGTGTTAACAGGCTACAGCCGTATTTATTTGGGTGTTCACTATCCGTTGGATGTGATTACCGGAATGGCCTTTGGCGGCCTGATTGGTTGGCTGTTTTATCTGCTGCAGAAGTGGGGGCAGAAGCGGTTTAATAAATAGTCTTTGTCAGGTCGAGCGCAGTCGAAACCTATCTGCTAAAGTAAAAATTGGAAATAAAAAGCAACCCCTCGACTGCGCTCGGGGAGACATCGCGATTATTTTTTTGTGACTATAAACAAATCCCGATACAATCTGCCTTTGTGTGTCCGGCTATCGGAACCTTTTGGGTTCATGTCGTAGCGCGCCATTCGTTCCCTTTTAAAATTTGGAAAGGCTTCCTCAAAATTCTGAAGGTTATCTTCGGAAACCATCACACCGAATTGGTTTTCCTCTGGAACAGCGACCTTTTCGTCTACTTTTAAAATCTTCATCTTTTCGCCGTAATCCCATATAAGTTCGGGCGTCATATCTGAAAATTCATAGATATTAATATGCTTCTCTTTCCCAAAAGCATTTAACTCTGAATAAGGTTTGTACTCGGGATTATTAGTAATTGCAGCGCTCAGCGGAAGTCCGAACCAAATAACCACCACAATAAAAGCAATCGTCAAGTAAAAAACAGTAGCAATTTTTCTTCGGAATAGGTTTCGGAACATTAAAACCGCTATGCAAAGCAAAGCAATGGAAAGCAGTACAAACCAAACCCAATTTCCGGCAAGGCCGTCTTTCAGAAAAATATAGCCGCCAATAGGAAAAGCAATTCCTATAAAAGCGATCAAGCCAAAGTTGAAATAGACGGGAATAGTTTCACGCTTGTCTTTCAATTCTTTAAATCTTCGGAAGAGATATTCAATATAAAACCCGGTGTTCAGTGCCATCGGGATAAGCACTGGCAGCAAATAGCGCGATTTTTTCTCGGGAATCAAGGACAATAAGATCACGGAAAGCATTGTCCACAGGAAAGTGAAGAAATAGGCTTTTTTATTGAAAACCCGGTTTTTCAAATATGGATACAACAAAGCGATAAACGCGGGAATGGTCCAAACGCCACTCTGGGTGAAAAAGCTCCAGTAATAGTAAAACGGTTTTGTTTCGTAGCTTATCCAGTTGGTTGTTTCCTTTTTGGTTATTTCGGCGGCGGCTGGGTCGAACTTGAGCGTGTACCAATGCCACCAGGTTGAAACTATTGCAGCAACAATTAGAAAAGCTACTAAAGGCAACCAACGCGACTTGAAATTTCTGTATTTGTAAACGATTCCAAAAGCTATCAAAAAGGGCAGGAGCAGGCCATAAAACGAAACGGGCCCTTTGCTCAAAAACGAACAGCCGAAGAAAAGTCCGGCCAAAATAGCGTTTCGGTATTTGTGGGTATCTTCAGTAAAGAATAAATAAAGCAGGTAGATGCAGACCACCATAAACCCGTGGGTATAAATATCCCACTGGCCATCGCGAGCGGAGGCAACGATGTAAAAGGAGGTAGCCATTATCAGCGAACTGATAAAGGTGTATAGTTTTTCAGAAGTGAGTTTTTTGGCGAATTTATACGAGAACAAAACCAAAATCAAGGTCATTATGGCCGCTGGAAGCCGAAGCGCCCAAACCGTTTTTATTCCGAAAATGGCTGCCGAAAAAGCAGTGAGCCAAGTGGGCAATGGTGGTTTTTGGTAACGCGGCTCACCGTTGATTGTGGTTAAAAGCCAGTTGCCGTCGTGCAGCATTTCGCGAGCGGTGATAAAGTTGCGGGCTTCCATGATGTTTACTGGCAGCGAGTCCAAGTTGACGAAGAAAATGGCTGCGCAGGTAAGTAGCAAGAGCAAGAGGTAATTTTTTTCAAATTTCATAACGCGCCTGTTTTTTCCAAATAAAAATGTTTCTCACATATATAATCAAGCCAGCAATATGGCCCACAAAAAGTACGGGGTCTTTTCTGAAGATGGCGTAGGTTAAAATTAGCGAGGCTCCCAAAACGCTCATCCGCCAAAAGCCAACTGGCAGTTGTGAGGTTTTTGTTTTTTCTGAAACAAGCCACTGATACACAAATCGAAGGGTAAAAAGTATTTGTGAGACTATGCCCAATAATAAAAGCCACAATGGAATTGCATCATTTCTGAAGAGTTTGTCGATGTCGTATTCGCCATTGTTATAGGCATAAACAACTACAAATACTGGAAAGATAAACAGGAAAATCTGCAACCATTTTGGCGATTTCTGCCATTCCCCTTGTAACTGTAAATTTCGAATGTAGATATAATATGTCAGCGCTTGGCCGAGCATAATGGCGAAATCATCCCGCAAATGCCCATAAACAAAAAGTAGAAAGGAAGCGAGCAAACTCAATTTCCAAAATGCGGAAGGGGTGATGATGCGCTTGCTTTTTTCGGAAAGAATCCATTGAACAATAAGCCTTCCGCTGAAAAGTATTTGTGCCAAAAAGCCAATGCCATACACAATCCAGTTGCTCATCCTTTGCTTTTAATTTCGTAGTTGATGTATTTTTTCTTCATCCAAAGGTAGGCGAAACAGTCCATCAAAGGACCCAACAATCGGTTCCAAAGTCCAAACTTGGCCGTTCCTGCCATTCGTGGAAAATGCTTTACGGGAATCTGCACTATTTTTCCGTTTTGCAATAAAATCATTGCGGGTAAAAATCTGTGAAGCCCTTTGAACATCGGGATTTTTTTTGCGTATTCAATTTTTATCACTTTCAGTGGGCAACCTGTGTCGTCCATACCATCGTGGGTAAAAGCGCGGCGGATGCCGTTTGCGATTTTTGACGACATATTTTTCACAAATTTGTCTTTTCTATCGGCTCGAACTCCCGTTACCAAATCGTATTCCCCAATATGTTCTAACAACAGATTGAAATCTTTTGGATCCGTTTGTAAATCGCTATCAATATAGCCAACCAGCGGACTTTCAACGTGATCAAAACCAGCTTTTATGGCAGCGCTGAGACCTCGATTTTCCTTAAAGGAAATAAAATGGAACGCTTCGTTACGGTTGCAGATCTCTTCTATTAACGTTTGGCTATTGTCTTTGGAGCCATCGTTCACAAAAAGAATGGAAGTCTTTTTGGTTGCAATTTGCGTATAGGCTAGTAGTTCCTTTTCAACCCGTTGCAGGTTTTCTTCTTCGTTGTAAACGGGTACAATTATGGTGAATTCGTACATCTAAATTTTTGAAAAGGTTTCTGCAAAAGTATTTCTTTTTTGAAGAATACAGCAGAACGTTAAAAAAGATGTTATTTTGCACATGAAAAGGAAACAAGAAATAGGACTTAAGGAAACAGGACAAATTTTGAATATATTATCTGATACTGTCCTGATTCCTGTATCCCTTTCGTCTTGTCTCAAAAAAATATAAATGAAAATACTCGTTACGGGTGCAGCCGGATTCATTGGTTCCCATACTTCGGAAAGGCTTAAGGAAATGGGCCATGACCATATAGGGGTCGATAATTTTTCGCCTTATTATGACCTTTCCCTTAAAAAGCTGAACGCGCAATCCCTTTCGGAAAAAAATATTGAAGTTTTAAAACTGGATTTGCGGACTGAAGACCTATCTGCAAAGCTTCCGAATGACTTGGATTTTATTTTCCATTTTGCTGCACATCCTGGAATTTCAAATACTTCCACCTTTGAGGATTATTTCGGCAATAATATTTTGGCCACACAGCGTTTGCTGGAGTTTTCGGAAAACCTTCCGAAGAAACCGTTTTTTGTAAACATTGCCACTTCTTCAATTTATGGTTTGGAGGCTACTTTTCCAGAAACTGTTGCGCCAAAACCTGCTTCCTGGTATGGTGTAACGAAACTTGCAGCAGAGCAATTGGCACTTGCAAAAAGCCGTGAAAATAAATTGAAGGGAACCTCCTTTCGCTTGTTTTCTGTGTACGGACCCCGCGAAAGACCCGACAAACTATACACCCGATTGATAGATTGTGGTTTGAACAACAAAGCTTTTCCACTTTTTGAAGGCAGTGAAAAACACCTTCGCAGTTTTACCTATGTGCAGGATATTGTGGATGGAATTGTTAGTGTAATAGGAAATGAAAAGGTTTGCGACGGTGAGATTTTCAACCTTGGCACCGAAACTGAAAGTACCACAGCACAGGGAATAGCAACGGTTGAGGAAATTCTTGGGATTAAAATACAAACTGAAAAGAGACCACCTCGCGCAGGAGATCAATCGCGTACCAAGGCAAATATTGACAAGGCCAGAAAACTGTTGGGGTACAATCCGCAGACTACCTTAAAAGTGGGTTTGATAGCGCAGACGGAATGGTTTAAAAATTATTTTTAACTTCAAGCACTAGTTTCTTAAAACGATGTAATGCTTAAAATACTCCAAATTATAACCTTATTGCAAGGGGCTTTTCTTATTGTGGCATTGATGGCTAACAGGGAAAAATATCAAAAGCCTACATTTTGGTTATTCGTAGGGAGTATTCTTTCAATTTTATTTTACGTTATTGGTGATGATGAAAATGGTTTTTTTGTTGAAAATGTTGATTGGTTCTTTTTTGATTCTTCTTTATTTATCACCTTTCTCTTACTGTTTGTAATGTATTTTGTTTCGCATAGCGAGACCTTCAAGCTAAAGCATCTGGCTTTCTTTTTGCCTAACCTCTTATATTTTATTATTGAATTCTATGAGAAATATTATTCAGCCGAAGATATAATCTATATAGAAATTTTAGAGCTATTGGTAGAGCTAAGTTTTTTATGCTATCTGCTATTTACCGTTCGGGCTATCATAAAATCTGACAGGAAAAAATGGATGGCCTTTTTTATTCTTCCCTTGGCAGTTATTATGGGTTTTGCTTTGGTGAATGAAATTTTAAGTTGGATGGCAATTGGGCAAATACCTTACTTCAGCGACCCAGAAAACAATGCTTCAACGCTTTTAATTATTGCTTTTCTTTTTTACTTTATGGCCTGGAAATTGGTTGTTTCGCCATCAGAGATTGTCCCTTTTTCTGAAATAAAAAAATACCGAACCTCTGGCCTAAAGGAAAATTTAATTGAGGATTATTCAAAAAAAATTACAGCCTTTATGGAGGAAGAAAAAGGCTTTATGGATAGTAAGCTCTCCTTGACTTCGTTAGCAGAAAAGCTGGAAATCCCCAAACAGTATATTTCTGAAATTTTGAATACCCATATGAACACAAATTTTCAGGATTTTGTAAACGGATACCGCATAGAAGCTTTTTTGGAAAGACTGAACGATGCCAAATATTCTAACCTCTCATTGGTAGGAATTGCCAATGATGTTGGTTTTAGTTCAAAATCCAATTTTTATGCAACTTTCAAAAAACTCAAAGGCGTTACGCCTACCGAGTACCGAAAATTACTGAAATAGCTTCCAAATATGTCCAATATAAACATATTGGACATCATCGAGATACTGTAGGCACTGCCTTGTCAGTTTAGGGTTTAATTTCGCACCCTAAATTAATTTCAAGTGTCCAAACTTTTTCCCTCTCGGTTCAAACTGCTTTTTTACTTTGTAAAAACGTTCATCATTTTATCAACTCTGGTTCGACTCATTTTTGTGCTATGGGTTTTTAAGGAAGTAGATATTTCATTTTTCAAAATAGCAAATACATTTCTTGTAGGCTTGTTATTTGATGTAGGCACGGTTTCGTTTTTTGCACTTCCGTACGCACTGTATCTGTTGTTTTTTCCACAGCGATGGTATGGGTCACTTATTGACAGGATTGTAACTTGGTTTGCCTATTCGCTGGGGCTTGTAATATTTCTCTTTTCCTTTTTTGCTGAAATAACCTTTTGGGAAGAATTCAAAAACCGCTTCAACTTTATTGCGGTAGATTATCTAATCTACACTTTTGAAGTAGTAAAAAACATAAACGAATCTTACCCGATTCCATGGTTGGTAAGTGGAATTCTGCTTTTTACTGCGGTGCTACTTTTTATTACCAACCGAAAAGGTATTTTTCAGAAAACATTTTATAGTGAATGTACTTTTATGGAGAAGCTGTTTCCAACGCTGCTTGTTTTTAGTACCGTTCTGATTTTTGCTTTATTCGTAAAAAACAAGGATGCCGAGCAGTTTGAAAACCGTTATAACAACGAAATCGCAAAAACTGGAATTTATTCCTTCTTTGCAGCCTTCCAAAATAACGAACTCTCTTTCACGGATTTTTACAAAACACTGCCCATAAACGAAGCTTTTGCCGAGGTGAACAATGAATTAAGCAACCGTGGCGATAGTCTGCTTTTTCCCGAAAAAGAATTGATTTACAGAAATATAGGGAATACAGATTCACTCCCCGAACTTAAGCCAAATGTTATCTTTATTTGCGTGGAAAGCCTAAGCGCAAAATTTTTGGGAAGCTTTGGAAATACCGAAAACATTACACCAACATTAGATTCCTTGGCAAACCACAGTTTGTTTTTCACCAATCTTTTTGCAACGGGAACCCGTACCGTGCGGGGTATGGAAGCTATTACGCTTTCCATTCCGCCAACGCCGGGTCGCAGTATTGTAAAGCGCAAAAACAACCAACATCTATTTACTATTGGCGAAGTTTTTAAACAGAAGGGATACGAGCGTAATTTCTTTTACGGGGGTGATGGCTATTTTGACAATATGAACAGTTATTTTGGTGGAAATGGGTTCAACATTGTAGACCGAGGTCGAGGTTTTTTGCTGGATGCCAGCATTACCACTACTAGAACAAATATAGAAGACGAAGAGGTAACATTTGAAAATGCGTGGGGAATAGCCGACGGGGATATTTACAACAAAGTAATCAAAGTTGCCGATGAGGCCCACAGTGCTGGCAAACCATTTTTTGATTTTGTGATGACTACTTCAAACCACCGCCCTTACACCTATCCTGAAGGAAAAATTGATATTCCTTCGGGCTCGGGGAGAAGCGGTGCCGTAAAATATACAGATTACGCCATTGGTGAATTTTTAAAGAAAGCACAGACAAAAGATTGGTACAAAAACACGGTTATTATTATCATGGCAGACCATTGCGCCTCTAGTGCCGGCAGGCAAGAGCTGGATGTGAAAAATTATCACATCCCGGGGCTGATGCTTAACGTTCCTAATATTGCCCCTGAAAAAGCGGATAAAATGGCTTCGCAGATAGACATTTTCCCCACCTTGTTTTCATTGCTCAATTGGAACTATGATACCAATCTCTACGGTACAGACATTTTAAAAATGAAACCCGAGGAAGAGCGTGCTTTTGTAGGTACCTATCGAAAGCTTGGTTTACTAAAAGGCGATGATAAAGTAATGGTGCTTGGCGATCAAAAAGTTTCAAACTTTTATCAATGGAACCCTGAAAGCAATGAGCTCGTGCCTTTGAAGGAGGATGGGGCCTTTTTAAAGGAAATCATTTCAGACTATCAAACTGCGGACTATTTATTCAGAAATGATGGATTGAAATTAACCACTCTGGGAATTGAAAACTAAAATCCATTTTATTGTAAACCCCATTGCCGGAAAAGGTAAAAATGAGCTTTCCCCTGCGTTGCTGGAAACCTACTTCCCAAAAACTGAGTATTCAGTTTCAATAAAGAAAACAGCGTTTGTGCTACATGCGTCTTCGCTCACCAAAACTTCCATTGAGGAAGGCGCACAAATAATTGTTGCCTGCGGAGGAGATGGAACCATAAATGAAGTTGCTCGCTGTTTGGTCAATACCCAGGTGGTTTTGGGAATCCTACCAATGGGCTCCGGCAATGGTTTGGCTTCCAATTTAAAAATCCCAAAGATTTTAAAAAGAGCACTTTCAATCATCAAAAGCCAAAACGCGATTGCAATTGACACGGGTTCTATAAACGGGGAGCCGTTCTTTAGCAATGCCGGGATTGGGTTTGATGCCCACGTTATTTCGGATTTTGAGGAAAATACCACCCGTAGGCTTTTCAGCTATGTGAAATCAACGCTGCGGACGCTGAAAGAATACAGCTTTGACAATAATGTGGTATTAAAATACAATGGAACTACCGAAACCATTTCGCCATTTCTTCTTTTTGTTTCAAACTCAAACGAAATGGGCTATAAAATGAGTTTGACACCGCGGGCTTCATTACAGGATGGCTTGTTGGATGTGGTTCTTGTTCCCAAGCTATCAAACTTCAAGCTTTTTCTTTTTGCAATGTTATTTCTCTTTAAAAAACATCATTGGCTGAAAGAAGTGAGGTTTAAACAAGTAACTGCCCTGGAAATCACAAATCGGGATAATACAATTCTAAAGGCCCAAAAGGACGGTGGGTTTTTTATTCCGAAAGGACCGAAAATCAAGATTACTGTCCATCCAAAAAACTTAAAAGTTTGTGTAAAAAATTAAAATCATGAAAAAGGTAGCTAAAGTAAATCTTGTTTTTTGGATTATGAAAATTTGCGCAACCACTTTGGGCGAAACCGCTGGCGATATGCTGTCCATGACCTTTAATATTGGCTATGGACTTAGTTCCATTATTCTGGTAGGGTTTTTTATAGCTACACTAGCGGCGCAGTTGAACGTAAAAAAATACATTCCGCTACTGTATTGGTTGGTTATAGTCGCTACGAGCACGGCTGGAACTACTATGTCGGATTTTATGGATAGAACATTAGGCTTAGGTTATGCAACTGGTGCAATTATCTTGGCTATAATGCTTATTTCCATACTTTTTATTTGGTATAAAAGTGAAGGTTCGCTTTCGGTAACAGATATTAAAAATTTTAGGCCAGAAATGTTTTACTGGATTACAATTTTAATCTCAAACACCTTGGGAACTGCACTTGGAGATTATTTGGCAGATGATTCCGGTTTAGGTTTTGGTGGTGGCGCATTATTGATTGGAACACTTATTTTATGCACAGCTCTTGTGTATTATTTCACAAATATTTCACACGTAATCCTCTTCTGGATTGCTTTTGTGCTAACGAGACCTTTTGGGGCAACCTTTGGAGATTTACTTACCAAAACAACGGATAGAGGTGGTTTTGATTTGGGTACAGTTGGCTCATCTTCAGTACTTTTCGCTATTTTAGTAATCCTGATTATTTATGTAACAGTGAAACTAGAAAGAGAAAAGATCATAACTTAAAATTTTTTATCAACCATGGTTTTGTTAAGAAATATCACGCTGCTCTTCTGTCTCTTCTGGTCACACCAGGTTTTTCCACAGCGCTCTTCTGATGACAAACGTGAAAAGGCTTTGGAAGATGTTGGTGATGTATTGCAAATTGCCCTTCCAGCCTTGGCAGGATTGAGCACTGTCTACTTAAAAGACAAAAAAGGACTTTGGCAATTCACAAAGTCCCTTGGAAGTGCTGTGGCCGTTACCTATATTTTGAAATATACCATCAACAAACCTAGGCCAGAACAAGCCACAGATGGGCACGCTTTCCCATCCGGGCATACTACTGTAGCATTTTCAGGTGCTTCCTTCCTTCAACGTAGATATGGCTGGGCGTATGGAGCTCCAGCCTATGGACTCGCTGCTTTTGTGGCATACAGTAGGTTAGAGGGACAGAACGATCGTCACGACGTTTGGGATGTTTTAGGGGGAGCTGCTGTGGGCATAGGGACTACCTATCTTTTCACTACACCTTATCAAAAAGAGCATTATGAACTCACTTTTTCTAGCGGGAATGACATATATTTAATTGGGTTTAAAATTAAATTTTGAAAAATGAAAACATTTGTAAGCAGTATTTCCGGTAAGGAATTTCCCGAAACTGAAAAAATGCACGCCAAGACTATTCGCAAAGCTATTTTCGATATAATAAAAAAGGAGCATCCTTCTTTTAATCACAACAGCACTATCTCTGTTTCAGAATTAAATCAATACCGGCAAAAATACATTTCGGAATATTTGCTCGAAGAGGTTGGTGAATTGGGAGAACTTGAAAAGGACGTTTTGGAAACCATTCAAAACCAAGAGACCCTTTCCTCTAAAATAATTTTGGATGGTGCCTCTACTAAATTCACTTTTGGGCAACTTTTGGCCGATAAGATAGCGAGCTTTGGGGGCAGTTGGAAGTTCATTATTATTTTTGGGTTTTTCATATTCATTTGGATGTGCATAAACATCATTTTTTTGGCGAGCAAAGCTTTTGATCCGTATCCTTTTATTCTGCTAAATTTAATTCTTTCATGTTTGGCGGCTCTGCAGGCACCAGTAATTATGATGAGCCAAAACCGCCAAGAGGAAAAGGATCGTGAGCGTGCGAAACAGGATTATATGATAAATCTAAAATCTGAGTTGGAAATACGAATGTTGCACGAAAAACTGGACCATTTGATTATTCATCAACAACAGGAACTTTTGAATATTCAGCAAGTACAGGTGGAAATGATGGAGGATATTATGAAACGGTTGAATAAGAAATAAACTTCAAATAGACAGTATTTTTTCTGCAGCCTCAAAAGGCGTAGTTTTATTTTCATCCAAGGCTTTCAATTGTTTTTCAAGCTCTTTTTTAACCGAAGGATTTGCATAAAATTCACTTTTCAACCTGCTTTCAATAGTCTGTAACAACCAGAATTTGTTCTGTTCTTTTCTTTTATGCTGAAAATAGCCGTTGTTCTTTACGGTTTCGAAATAATCTGAGACGACTTCCCATATTTCAGAAATACCTTCATTTTTGAGCGCACTGCACAGAAGCGTTTTTGGCGCCCATTCGCTTTCCTTGGGGGGATATAGGTGCAATGCACGGTTAAACTCGTTTTTAGCCATCTTTGCGGCCTTCAGGTTGTCACCATCTGCTTTGTTTATCACAATGGAATCTGCCATTTCCATAATGCCGCGTTTAATTCCTTGCAACTCATCACCGGCTCCAGCAAGTTTTAGCAGTAAAAAGAAATCGGTCATGGAGTGTACGGCAGTTTCGCTTTGGCCCACGCCCACAGTTTCAATCAGAATTACGTCAAAACCTGCGGCTTCACAGAGAATAATGGTTTCGCGGGTTTTTCGTGCAACACCGCCTAAGGTATCGCCACTGGCGGAAGGACGGATATAGGCGTTTGCTTCTTTTACCAAGTCCTCCATTCGGGTTTTGTCGCCCAAAATACTTCCTTTACTGATACTGCTGCTTGGGTCCACTGTGAGGACGGCTACTTTTTTACCTTCGGAAATCATTAATTTTCCAAAACTTTCTATAAATGTACTTTTGCCCACACCGGGAACGCCAGTAATACCAATGCGAATGGATTTATTGGCGTGCTGTAAACACTTTTCAATGATTTCCTTTGCTTGCTGTTGGTGCTTTTGGGCCGTACTTTCAATGATGGTAATGGCCCGACTGAGTGTGGTTTGGTTCTGGTCTAAAATTCCAGAGACCAATTCATCAGTAGATAGGTTTTTCTTTTTAGAAGATTTGAGCCGTTTTGCAACCTCCTTATTTAAAGTTTCAGGTTGTGAAACACCTTGTTTTTCAGTTAAAGCACTTGTATTTTTTTTCTTTGCTGCCACAGCGTGAATTTAGGACAATTTTATGAATATGTTCTTTTAAAAACCGGTTTTACGCAGTATATTGAAAATTAATAATTTTAAAATTCAGAAAAAAATGAAAACTTTATATGAGGCTTCATCTACGGTATCAGGAGGAAGAAAAGGCCACGTTTCTACCAACGACGGCAAATTGGAATTGGAACTTTCCGTTCCTAAAGGTTTAGGTGGCGAAGGCGGAACAGGCACCAATCCGGAACAACTTTTTGGAAGTGCTTATGCAGCTTGTTTTGGCGGAGCGTTACTATTGGTTGCCGGGAAGAAAAAAATAAAACTAGGCGATGATATGAGCGTTACTGCCAACATTGAAATAGGGAAAACCAAGGATGGCGATCTTCAGTTACGCGCCACATTGGACTGCTATTTACCTGGAGTGGATGTAAAAACAGGGGAAGATTTGGTGAACAATGCCCACGAGGTCTGCCCATATTCCAGAGCTACTCGCGATAATATTACAGTTACGCTGAACTTACTTTTGGATGAATAGACCCAAAAAATATTCTAAAAACAAAAAAGCCCTGATCTCAGGGCTTTTTTGTTTTACATTGCTTTTAGGTTTATAACCTTCCCGCCTTCATTGGCTTTATTGTGCTCCACTTTTTTTTCCAGGTTACTGAGCGTAGGTGAAGTATCTTTTTTCACTTCCACAAAAGCACTTTTCTTAGGCTGCATGGTAGCTTGCTTTATATACCATTCCAGTTGGTATTTTTGTTTTTCAAGAATTTCGAGGATACTGTCTGGCAGTTCTTTGCGTTCCAAAAGCTCATCATACCTCTTTATATTGTTTCGGTCACGGTTTATACAGGAGTTCACAATGGATTCGGCATCAAAGTTTTCTAAAGCTTCTTTTATTTCCTGCCAAGAACGGTCAATGTTTCCCTTTTCGGCATCTTTCTTTAAAGGTTCAATATCACGCGAGTGAAGTTCGTTGGAAATGTCATGGCTCATTCTGTTTCTTTCAACGGCCATATAGTTCAAAAACCGTTTCAAATCTGTGGTCTGGGCATCTTGAGCAGCGTTGTAATACAACTTTTCTGCTTCAAAGCAAGCCACCAGCAAGCGGTTTAGTTTGTCAAAATCTGCGTAGTTCTTTTTCATAATTGTATGGTTTTACCAAATTTAGCTCAAAAATCAACTTGTATAAAAATCTTTATTTTCTTTTATGAAAATTTAATTAACAAGGGTTTAAAACTAAAATAAGATATGCATTTTTTATGCCAAAATCAATAGAGGGAGATAAACAGCCGACTTTGCATTTACTCGGCAAATATACGAAAATTTTGAGTTCAGATTTTTAAAACCAACAGACAAAAAGATAAAGAGCAGTTTTCTTGGCTGAACGACCTCAATAGCTTATAATTTTAATAAAACCTCCATTTAAAAATGCAAAAATTTGCAACATCTTGATTCTTTTGTCGTCTTTTAAGGGAACAGCAACCAAAAAAACAATCAAGTTTGTCCGATTTATTACTCATCGAGCAATGCAAACAGTGCAACCGCAAAGCGCAAATGGCGCTTTATGGAAAATATTGCGACGGTATGTTTGCCATAGCCCAAAGGTATTTAAAGGACACCGCGGCCGCGGAAGATGCGATGCAGGAAGCCTTTATTAAGGCATTTAAAAAACTGGGCCAGTTTAAAGGGGACGTCACTTTTGGAGCTTGGTTAAAGAGAATCGTTGTCAATACTTGCCTAGACACAATCAAGGCCAGAAAGCTTGAAACGGAATCTTTGAATGAAGAAGTTTTTACGATTGTTGAAGCAGAAGATAATTGGTCTATACCCGATGAAACGACGGTTTCAGAAGTTTTGGCTGCCATTGAAGAACTGCCGGACAATTATAGAACAACGGTAAAATTATTTTTGATTGAAGGGTATGACCATCAGGAAATTTCAGAGATACTGCAGATTTCTGAAAACGCTTCCAGAACCTACCTGCACCGAGGAAAGACAAAATTGAAAGAAAAATTAAAACACTTGCGCTATGGCACGGGATATTAAAAAATTGTTTGAGAATTATAGGCAGGAACCTGTGGAGCTACCAAAAGGTCACGAAGCACGGTTTGCATCAAAATTGGACAAGGCTTTTCCAGAAACTATTTCCAAAAAGGAGAATGCTTTAATTCCTTGGCTAAAAATTGCGGCAATGGCCGTCCTTCTTGTGGCAGTGAGCTTTTTTGGGTATCAACAATTGTCTAAATCGGGTTCGAAGATTTTTAATGACTCAAACAAAGTTGTGGTTGAAAACAATACCGAAAATGTGGAAACCGCTGAGAAACCGAAGCTCACCTTGGCCGATATTTCCCCAGACCTTAAAAAAGTGGAGGAGTATTATATGACCGGTATCAACGTGCAGTTGGCATCTTTAAAGATAACGGAGGACAACAAAGAGCTGGTTGACGGCTATATGCAGAGGCTTGCAGAATTAGACAAAGAGTACACCTCTTTAAATATTGAGCTCAGCAAAGTTGGGCCTGCTGAAGCTACCGTAACCGCGCTGATTGATAATTTGAAAATGCGTTTGGATTTGCTGTTCAAACTTAAAAACAAATTAAAAGAACTTAAAACTCAAGACAATGAAGAATTTAAAGCTATACAAACGTAGAACAACAGTTCTTTTGCTGCTGTTGCTTGGCACAATAAGCTATTCACAAAAAAGCTATGTGGAGAGCTTCAACGTGGCCGATGATGTGGAAGTCTCAGTGAATACTTCCTATACCAACATCGTTTTTGAAACATGGAACAAAAACAAAGTGGAAGTGGAAGCCTATATTGAAGGCGAAAAATTTACGGAAAAAGAGAAGCAGGACTTGATGAAAAAATGGGATCTGCAGGTTACCGGAAACAGTAAAAAAGTCAATATCACGTCCAATGCAGGGAACCAAGATTTTGCGATGGGAGATATGCCCCCAATGGATTTTATTGGTCCATTAATGGAGAATATGGTCATCCCAATGATTCAAAATATAAAAGTCCCGCCACTTCCAGAGGACTTATTGGAGAATCTCGGCAATATTCAATTTGACTACGACGCTTATCAAAAGGATGAAGAAGGCTATATGAAAAAATTTGAAGCACAGATGGACAAGAAATTTGGGAAGGACTTTCAAAAAAAGATGGAAGCTTGGGGTGAAAGTTTTGAAAATTCCTGGGATGATAAAAAAGCAGACAGCATTGGCGAGGCTTACGGCAAGAAAATGGAAGAATGGGGTGAGGCCTTCGGAGCGCGTATGGAAGAATGGGGCGAGGCCTATGGAAAACGGATGGAGGCTTGGGCAGAACAGATGGAAAAAAATTATGAAAAAGAAGGGGGCAATTACACAAAAACGGTAACCAAAAGTCCTCAAGGTACTTCTATAGTTATTCAAGGAAACCGAGGTAGCAGCGTGAGTAGTGGGAATGCAAAAAAAACCATTATCATCCGGCTGCCGAAAAATGCAAAGACCAATGTTAACATCCGCCACGGCAATTTGAAAATGGCAGATGCAAACAACGTGAGGGCCAATTTGGATTATACGCCATTTAAAGCAAACAGCATTGATGGAGGACAGACCTCCATCAATGCTTCCTATGCTTCTGTGCAGGTTAGCACATGGAAACAAGGCGCTTTGAATGTGAAGTTTGTGGATAAATGTTCAATTGACAATGTTCAAAATATAAACCTGCAAGCCAATTCCAGTGATGTGCGAATTGGAAATATTGCCAATCAAGCCTTCCTTTCGGGCTCCTTCGGTGACTTAAGAATTGATAAAGTTTCCGATGGTTTTGAAACTTTGGATATCAGTTTGGAAAATACCGATGCCATAGTGAAGGTGCCTGCGGGAGCATTTACTTTTTATTTCAACGGAAAGAAATCTACTTTGAAATATCCAAAATCACTTCAACTAAAAGAGTCTAAAAGTGCGGACAGGGTTTTGGTGAAGGGGTTTAACCAAAGCAGCAGTTCCAATAAAACGATTACAATCAACTCTACTTATAGCAATGTTTCGCTTCAATAATCACTATAGCGTGAATTGAAATTACTTTCCTGATAATGCCTCGTGCCTTGCAATGCCATAAAAAAAACCCCTTTCCAAAAAATGAAAAGGGGCTCGCACAAAAGTGCTTTAGAACAAGGGAATCAGTTTATTGTTTAACCACTTTTAAATTTTCTACACTGCCATTGCTAGATACCTTTACAAGATAAACGCCGCTTGTCAAGTTAGAAAGATTCAATTCAGTTTGAGTTTCATTGAAAGTTACATTTGAAACCAATTGTCCTGTAATCGTGTAAACACTTACGGAATCAATCGCTTCTTTTGAATTTAAATGAAGTGTGTTTTGAACCGGGTTTGGATAGAAGGACACTGTGTTTTGCGAAATATCCTGTGTGCCCAAAATTATACTATCGTCCAAATAAGCCATCCAACCTTCGGCGAATACTGGTGGGCCATTTACCCATCCCGCAACATAGTTTCCATTGTCAGATATTTTATAAGCGGTTCCCAATTTGCCATCGGCTGTGCCAATGGTTACCCCCAAATCTGAAAGGACATCTTTTAAAAATAGCGGTTGAGGCCCTAAATCGGGATGGTAGATAATCGCTTCCCTTACTTGAAAATCAACATCTTCATAGCCTATTACGATACCATTGTCTGAAATGCTAGTGAAAGTTCCGCCATTGCCTTCTGGGGTATCGAAGGTTGTAAACGTAGCGGTATTTGAATCATAAATAAAAGGCTGGCCATCAAAATCGCCAACCATTACATTGGCGCTGTTTATATCGACAATTGAATTCGTAATGAAAGTTGGTAGTTGACCATCAGGGATTAAAGTGATGTCGCCATCTTTATTGAAAAAAGCAGGGACCCTTAAAGTTCCCCCGCCATTTGGCTGATCTAACCAACCGCCCATAGTTCCATCGTCGGTCACCGCATATCCGGTCAAGGTTTCGCCGTTAGGGTCAAAAACGTCAAATAGTTCTCCTGTATCGGTATCGTATAAAAAAGTACCAAAATCACAACAACCAATGGACATTTGGCCGGTTACATATTTGCTGTTTGGAGAAATGCCATAGGTCGTAAAACCTGATTCTGCCGGATTTGATGCTGGAAACCAGCCAATCGGTGTCCATGTTCCGTTCTTTTTAACAGCAGGTTGCATTATGTCATTTGGTTCATCAAAATACATCATCCCTGAAACATCGCCATTGTTGTTTATGGATGTAAGACCCGTAGCTTCGGGTTCCATATTAGTGAGTACGTTGGTTGCAAAATCATAATATTGGCTAGTAGTTATTCCTTGGCCATTATCGTTAACGTCAGAAAAGCGCGTGAACATTTCCGTTTGCAGTTTAAATTCTACTTGGGCCTCCATGGAAGTTGCCCCAATTAGGAAGCATACCACGAAGATACTTTTTACTAAAAAGGTAATTTTTTTCATTGTCAATTGTTTTATATAGATTTAGTTTAAGAAGTTCGAAAGTAATTTTTAAAACACTATAATAAAAGAAACAGTCTTTCGGAATTCGGAAGGTCCGCTCGAGGCGATAGCCGACGCGATGGATCGACATCAGCCGGAAACCGTTCTCGGCGCGCAGGTCGAGCGTACGGCGCAGCGAGGAGATGTGGGTATCG